>JAJDCM010000018.1 GCA_029260825.1 Planctomycetota bacterium
GAAAGCCAGGACTCTTCGATGAGTCCTGGCTTTTTTTGGACCTTCCGACTTTCGTGCCATTCAGCTTTCTTTTGACGCCTCGTCTCTTGAGGTCTGGGAAACCGCGAAGAGAGACTCTTCCTGGATCCCAGCATGTTTTGGGCGGTGATCACAGAATAAGACACGGGTAGGGGGCAGCAAGCAACCCTCTTGCTTGTGAGGTAAAAACCGGATAACATATAATTATCAGATATTTATATGTTAAGGAGGCTATCCATGGATCAAATTGCCCACCCCATCCGACCAGAAGACATCCATTCGCTGACGGATTTTCTGCGGAACCATAAGGAGCATGTCGACCGTCTGGGAAAGACCGACCGGCCAGAACTCCTCACAGTTAACGGCCAAGCTAAGGTCATCGTCCAAGATGCAAACGCTTATCAGCGATTGCTCGAGCTCGCCAACCGTATGGAGACAATTCAGTCCGTGCGTCAAGCTCTTGACTCCATGGACCGCGGTGAGGGAATCTCTCTTGAGGATCTAGACCGAGAGATACGAGCAAAACATGGCCTATCGGATCAAACTGGCGCCACAGGTACAGAAGGACGTTGACGAGGTTGTCGGCTACATTGCTAAGGACTCTGTTCGTGCGGCTCTAAGCTGGCATGAAGGGCTCCTTCAGAGAATCTCGAGCCTGAAGAATATGCCGCAACGATGTGCTCGCGCATCAGAAGACTTTGAGCTGCGGCTTGGACTGAGGCAGCTCGTTTATGGCAACTACAGAATCCTTCTGATCATTGATGATGGGCTACAGGAAGTGCGTATTCTGCGCGTCCGACATGCAGCCAGAGGAGCCATCGACCCACAAAGCCTTGGCTCGTCCGATTAGAGTCCAAATATTGCCCGGCTTGGGTCAAGTAGATGATCGCGTAAGGTCTTGAAAACTACTCTTCTCATAACCTAAAAAAGAGGCGTTTTTGCCGGATGTTCGGGTTGAGAAAGAGTTTTTCGTGAGGCACCCTGGGCCTTCTTCTCGGGCGGTTGGTGGTGATCGCGCACACACCGCGAGACGAGAAGACGCGGATTATTTCAATGAGGAAAGGAAACGAACGTGAAAGAAAAGCCTACGAAGAGCGACTTGGAGAAAGTTGACGCAACCAAAGACGAAGACATCGATTACACCGACATTCCGGCAATCGATACAGACTTCCTGCGCAAAGTGGACGTGAAGGTCTCGCCGGGAAAAAAGGCGGTCGCCCTGCGCCTAGACAAGGACGTCCTGGAGTGGATGAAGGCCCAGGGTAAAGGCTACCAGAGCCGCATTAACGCCATCCTTCGTGCCTACTACGAGGCGCACAAAAGCGCGTGACGTTGGCCATGATTGAGCGCAGCATGGAAGATATCCGCAATTAACGCCTTGCCCACTCAACGCCTCGCCCGCTGCTGAGGTGCTGTGGTATTGATGCTTCATCACTCGTCTCTTGATCTGGAGAAAGCCCGCTGGCTCTCCTGGCTTGTCCCCAACGAAGCCAACCTCGAATGTGAATGATCCGACGCCGTGTGGTCAAGAAAGATGTCCGACGTTGCAACACGGGCACTTACCGATGGTGCACTCTCCTGCCTCGCTTCGCCTGCTACGATCTTACTTCAGATCGTACCGCATTCAAGGCGAGGGAGAACAGATAGCATGGAGTGGACGAAGCTCTTGTCGTACATCACCTGCACGGTCGACCGAGAGCTTCTGCGACGAACGAGTATCTGATCACCGAGAACCGCATCCTGGGGCTAGACCAACTTCGAAATCTCATCATCTCATCCGGCGAAGCGGGCTCCGATGCTCGCATGAACTGAATTCCCGTCAGATCGGCCGTTGAGACGATTGACCCGGAGGTTGCCCATGGAGTCTCAGGAAAAAAATAAAAAAAGGGCCGCTACCCATGGCAGCGGCCCTTTATTCAACAATCAAACCTTCCGGCTCTCGCCGCCTTAAACAATCCCAGCCCGTCGTCGCCAGATCAGAACAACCGAGAAGGCGCTGATCATGAGAATCAGGCCCCATTCACCCAGCGTCGGGATCTCTTCGTTCTGTAGAACCAGGCAACATACGTCCGAGTCGTCGGCGACACATTCGGGTGGAATACCCGCCGGCACGTCGCAGACCGCATCCAAGGTCGCGCACAAGGTTCCGTTACCGGCACCCGTATTGACCGTGACAACCAGAGGCACCTCAACCGATGCACCCGCAGCAAGGCCGACCAGATCATCCGGGCAACTCACCAGGGTCAGACCCGGGCTCAGGGCGCAGGTAAGAGTCACTCCGTCACAATCAACGTCGCCCGTGTTCTTGATCTCGAACATGAACATGACCTGCTCGCCTCGATCTCGAACCCGAGTCGGGGTCAAACACGTCACATCAATGCTCACGTCAATCAACTCGAGACACTGACTGGAGTCGCGAGAAATCTCGCAATCCAGCGTATCTCGCGGATCGTAACAATCAGGCTGAGCACGAACACTGGCCTTGACACATTGCTCGGTGGTGAACGAACCGGATCGCGCTTGAACCACCACAGTAATGTCGAACGATTCACCCGGACCCAAGGGACCAACGTTGGCGCCCTCAGCCGGGTCCTGCTCGATGAGAATCAGGCCAGCGTCCACCATCGCACGCTCCACGATCACCGGGTTCAAAGCCCACGGTCCGGTGTTTTCATACCTGTAGGTGAACGTGCTCTCAAGACCGGAACAGATGCTCTCCGGAATCACCGACACCGGAGTCAGCGTCGCATCGATCGTCTTCACATCAACGGAAGCCGAGTCTTCTTCGATGTCCGTATCAACACCAGAATCAACCCCGGTTCCCTGAACACGAGCCAGATTCACCTTGAGTCCTGGCACCGAGGCAATCGCATCGAACGTAAAGGTAAAGCTCCCTCCGGCCGGAATGTTCGGCAGCTGGAACACGGTGCGCGTCGTACCCGGACCGCATGGCGGCCCATCGCCTCCCGTCGGCAACGGTGGCTGAATGTTTCCGCGGAAGAAAAGGTCGTCCGGCAGACAATCCGAAACCAGCACATTCGTGAGTGCTTCGTTCGTCGTGGGATTATCGACCTGGATCGTGAATCGAACCAGCCCACAGACAGGCGCCATGACCGACTCAACCGGAGCCGGAGGTCGAAGCTCCGTCGCGTTCGGGTTGTTCGGATCGGTGAAACAGACGAACTGAACCAGCTTGCTGATGGCGATCTGAGGCTTGCCGACCAAGCAACAAGTGGCCTCGTCTTCCGTGTTGCACTCCGGCGGCAATCCATTCACCGACCCCACCGCTTTCAAGATCGCGCACTGGCGACCCGCAGCAGTCGTGCTGGCTCGAACAATCATCTGGACCGTAACCATGGCGCCAGGTGCGATCGGGCCCTGGTTCGGCGGGCACTGCACAATCGTGAGACCCGGGAACGCCGGATCTTCCATGCAAGTCAAGACGACCTGATCGAGCTGCACATCGCCGGTATTTTCAACCTTGAAGTCAAAGGTGGTCTGCATACCCGGCTCAACAACCGGCGGAGGATCGGTAAGACAGGTGACCATCACCTCCGGATTCACAACCGTGACACATTCATCGGCGTCGAGTCGGATCTGGCAATCTTGCTGATCTCGCGGGTCGTAGCACTCAGGCTGAGCATCCATCGGAACGTTCACACATCGATTTGACGGGAACATCCCTGGCTCGGCTCGAACCACCACTTCCACCACGACCATCTGGCCAACATTAAGGACTCCAAGGTTGGTCCCGGCCGGAGGATTCTGACTGAGAATCGTCAATCCAGGCTGGGCCACAGCTTGGCGAACGAACACGGGCTCAAGGGGAGCCAGGCCGTTGTTCATGAACTTGTAGCTGAGGGTCGTGGATTGACCGGCACAGACCGTATCCGGAGAGGCGCCATTCGGAGTGAGAGTCGCACTGACCGTGAGAACGTTGACCCGAGCCGTGTCCTCGGCGATATCCGTCATCAAACCAGACGTCGCTCCAACACCTTGAGCTCGAGCAAGGTTCGTTTTCAGACCGGCAAGGGAAGCCGCGCTGACAATCGCGTCAAAGGTAAAGACAAAGTTTTGTCCCGCGGCGATATCTGGAAGCTGGAAGACGGTTCGAGTCGTTCCCGGCCCGCAGTCCGGCCCTGCGCCTCCCGTCATCAGCGGAGGCATGATGTTGTTCCGGAAGAGTAGATCAAGAGGCAAACAATCGGTGACTCGCACGTTCGTGAGAGCTTCGCCGACGGTCTGATTCGTCGTGGTAATCGTGAAGCGAACCAACCCGCATTCAGGAGCGTCTACCTGATCTGCCGGAGAAGGAGGAACGAGCTGAACCTGACCCGGGTTGTCCGGATCAAGGAAGCAAACAAACTGAACTTGCTTCATGACATCGATCTGAGGTCGCCCCGAAAGGAAACAGACCGCCATGTCCTCCGCATTGCACTCGGCGGGAAGCCCCGCGGGCAAACCGGTCGCCGTCAGCTTCAGCCCCTGGAGACCGGATGCATTGGCGCCTGACCGGACCATCGCTTCGACAGTAACCATCGCTCCCGGAGCCAAGGCACCAAGATTCGGGGGACACTGCACGATGACAATCCCCGGGTTATTCGGGTCTTCCATGCACTGGAACTGAACCGCCGTGAACGCCCGATCCCCATCATTCGTGATCTTGAACTGGAACGTCACGTCCGTGTTGGGAGCAACGATGGGCGGCGGGTCGGTCAAACAAACCACATCAATGCTCGGGTCAAAGACCGATACGCATTGCTCTGTTGTGAGGTCAATCCGACAATTTTCACTATCTCGCGGATCGTAGCAGTCAGGCTGAGCCGTCACCGGCACCCTGACGCATCGATTCGTGGGTAGCTGCCCGCCACCGAGCCCCTTGACAACAACGGTGATGTCCACCATTCCACCAGGAGCAACCGGACCGATGTTGGTCCCGGCCGGAGGATTCTGGCTCACCAGCATCAAGCCGCCATCCAGCATGGCCTGGCCAACAATGACCGGCTCGAGGGTAGCCATCCCGTTATTTCTGAACGTGTAGGTGAGGGTCGAGTCCTGATCGACACAGATCGGATCAGGATTGACGCCGCCTGCATCCAGGAGAGCGCTCACCGTCAGAACGTTCACCGACGCATTATCTTCAGCGATGTTCGTTGGCTGATTGGAGGTCGCTCCAAGAGCTTGTGCCCGAGCCAGGTTCACCTTGAGACCTGCCGGCGATGCTGCTCGAACAATCGCATCAAACGTGAACGAGAAGGATCCATTCGCCGCGATGTTCGGCAACTGGAAAACGACCTGAGTCGTTCCCGGAGGACAGCTCGGTCCTGCCCCTCCCATCATCAGAGGGGGCATGATGTTGTTTCTGAAGAGAAGATCCATCGGCAAGCAATCCGAGACTCGGACGTTTCGCAGAGCTTCGTTCACCGTTGGATTCGTCGTGGTGATCGTGAACCGAACGAGACCACAAACCGGCGCATCAACCTGCTCGGTCGGCGTCGGAGGCATCAGCTGAACCTGGTTCGGATTGTCCGGGTTCAGGAAGCAAACAAACTGGACTTGCTTTTCAATGTCGATGCGGGGCCGGCCGATCAAGAAACAAGTGGTCATGTCCTCCGCATTGCATTCGGCAGGAAGACCGGTCGGTTGACCCGTAGCAATGAGCTTCAGACCCTGAAGTCCGGATCGATTCGGGCTCGAGCGGACTTCGGCTGAAACCGTGATCATCTGTCCCGGAGCAAGAGGGCCGGTGTCCGGGGGACATTGCACGAGAACGATGCCCGGATTGTTCGGGTCTTCCATGCATTCGAGGGCAACCAGATCAAAGGCCACATCCCCGGTGTTCATGATCTTGTACTGGAAGGTGACCGGGCTGTCCATATCGACAACCGGGGGAGGATCGGTGAGACAGGTCACATCGATCGCCGGGCTCACCACGGTCACACATTGTTCGCGGGTGAGGTCGATCCTGCAATTCTCAGCGTCTCGAGGGTCGTAACACTCGGGCTGAGAAGTCACCGGCACCGTCACACAGCGACTCGCCGGGAACTGGCCATCCAGAGCCTTGGCGGTCACGACGACCATGAACGACCCGCCAGGACCGATCGGCCCCACATTCGTGTTGGCAGGAGGTGTCTGATCAACCAGCATCAAACCCGGATCCAGGCTCGCCGCACCGACGATGACCGGCTCAAGAGGAGCCAGGCCCGTGTTCGTGTAGATGTAGGTGAAGATTGCTTCCTGGGGAGCGCAAATCGTTCCCGGGTTCACTCCACCCGCGACAAGAGTTGCGTCCACGGTGAGCACGTTCACCTGGGCCGGATCTTCGTCAATGTTGGTGGGCTGACCGGAGTCCATTCCCGTGGCCTGTGCACGAGCAAGATTGATCTTGAGGCCTGCTGGAGACGCCGCCCGAACGATTGCATCGAAGGTAAACGTGAAGCTCCCCCCGGCCGCGATGTTCGGGAGCTGGAAGACCGTTGGTGTTCCAGAAGCGCAAGGAGGCCCTGCTCCACCCGTGGGCAACGGGGGTTGAATGTTTCCGCGGAAGAGAAGGTCCATCGGAAGACAATCGGTGACTCGAACCGTGCTCAAGGCCTCGGTCGAGTTGGGGTTCGTGGCCGTGATGGTGAACCGCACCAATCCACAGACCGGAGCGGTAACCTGCTCGACCGGGTTCGCGGGAATGAGCTGGGTCTGGCTCGGATCATTCGGATCGAGGAAGCAAACCAGCTGGACTTCCTTCTCGATCATGATGCGGGGTCGCCCGATCAAGAAACACGTGTCATCGCTGGTCGCGGTACATTCCGGGGGAAGCCCGGCCGCCTGCCCCAACCCGGATACATTCAGGCCCTGACGGCCCGATCCGGTGGCGTTGGAACGTACCATCGCCTCGACGATGACGCTCTGGCCAGGCCCAAGATTCATGATCGTGGCCGGGCAAGAAACCAGCTGAATCCCCGGGAACGTGGCGTCTTCCATGCACGTGAACGAAACCGTGCTGAAGGCAAGGTCGCCCGTATTGGTCACTCGATACTGGAAGGTGACCGGAGCATCGGAATCAACCACCGGGTCAGGAGTCGTCAGACACTCGAGCAGGAGGTCAGGATTTCGGACATCCACACACTGCTGAGGCATCAGACTGATCTGGCAGTCTTCTGAATCCCGCGGATCGTAGCACTCGGGCTGAGCGGTGATGGGAACGGCAACGCACCGAACCGAAGGAAACGCCCCGGCCTGAGCCATCACCATGATGACGATATTGGCCGATTCGCCCGGATCGAGTGGACCGACATTGGTCCCCGGGGGAGGATTCTGACTGATCAGGAGTCCCGGATCCGCAACGGCCGCTCCGATGATGACCGGATCAAGGGGAAAGTCGCCATCGTTCGTCACCTGGAAAGTCATCGTCGTCGAGCCAGGCGGACAAATGACCGCGGGATCGACGCCCAGGTTGGCAGCCATGGCACTGACTGCCCGAACGTTCACGTCGGCCCCGTCCTCGGCATCCGCGGGACAGATTGGCTGATCTCCCGATCCGTTTCCAAAACCGCGAACTCGAGCCAAGACGGTATTCAATCCAGGAACAGCGGCTGCCCGGACGATCGCGTCAAACGTGAACTGATAGGTGTCCCCCATCTGCCCCGCCGCAGCAAGGTCGGGAAGAGCAAAGACAACGGGGGTCGTTCCCGCCGGACATGGGGGCCCCTGAGCAGGGTCCACCATCGGAGTCGCCGGCATGACGTTGTCCCGGAACAGGATGTCCATGGGGAAGCATTCAGAGAGCCGAACGTTGCTGAGGGCCTCTCCCTCGGTCAGGTTCATCACGTTGACCGTAAAGCGCACCAGAGCACAAGGCGAGCCATCGACGACTCCGGTAGGCTTGTCCGGCCGAAGCTCGGTCATGCCCGGGTCGTTCGGGTCAAGGAAGCAGACCACCTGAACGTTCTGCTCGACCTTGATCGACTCGATGAAGATGTCTTCTTCGCACTCCGTTCCCATGCCGTCATCGAGACCGACGGTGAACCGGGTATCCGGTTTGTCAAAGGGAGCAAGGGTATAAGGCGCAGGAATTGTCACCGTCGCCGAGACCTTCGTGGAGTCGAGCCCCGTGTAGGTACCGGTAAATCGGGCCTGAGCCAGTCGAATGTCGAGCTCAAAGCAAACTTCGGCGGTGCTCGAGTCGAAACTGATCTCGTTGTTATCGGTGGCAACGTTTACGGTCAGCTTGCCCCGCTGCGTTCCGCCCGGGAGATTCAGACCGTAGGGTGGGTTGGCGGCGGGCGGAGGATTCGCCACGTCAACAAGGACCTCAACCCGATCTCCGGTTCGAATACAGAAGTCCCCTGGACGAGTCAGATTGTTGACCGTCATGTCGAGACAGTCGTAGTTGGGATAGGTGAGGGGCCCAAGAACCACGTTCTCTTCCGTCACCGAGGCATTTCCACCACCGGCGTGAGAGACGTTTGAAACACCGGGTCCGAAGGGACTGGTGATGAAGAAGATGTTGGTCGCACTTCCCAGGATTTCCTGGTTACAGTCGGCCGGGGCATTGCCAATATCCGAGGTGTCCGGAAGACACCCGTCTCCGTTGGCAAGCTGACTGTAGTCAAGGAGAGCGCCAAAGACGGTGAGGAAGACAAAGTTTCCGATGTTGGTCGTGGTATTGGCGACCGCCTCTTCGATGTCTCCTCCGGCGTGAATCGTCCGACCCGGAACACCGGCGAGAATCGGGAGATCGGTGGCGATCCGTCGAAGTCCGCTCGCAAAACTGAGGATGTTCGAGGCGATGGCATCGTTGCCATTGGGAAGGGTCCCGATGGTGTTCTCACCCTCGTCGTTCACGACCACATAGGCATAAATCCAGTCGTCGGCAAGGAAGAGACCCAGGTCGTCCGCTCCCATGCCCGTCTGCGTGACGGTGGAAAAATCGATCGGGAGGCTGAACGTCCCGGACGAATTTGTATAGACGATGGGATCGGGAGGCTGGATCGGCCCCGATAGGTTACAGGGGGTAAAGTTCGGTCCATTGAAGACCGTGAAAACAACCGTTCCATGGAACGTGTCGTCAAAAGGCGCATCTCCCCGGAAATGCTCGTGGAAGACCCTGGCCTTCATCCCCGGAATCGACTGGTCAATAAGATCCCGAGGATCGATGGGGAAGCCAATCCCGTTATCCCCGTTATTGCCATTGGGGACTCCAACCCCCCCTACCGTCCGAAATCCCGGGAATTGGTCCGAGAAGTCAGGAATGGCGGGAGAACCCATGTTCGCCGGCAGATCGTGAGCCCAAGCCTTCTGGACCGATCCCACTAGAGCCAGCATGAGTGTCACGAAACAGAGAGCCTGAGTGATAAGCCGCGTCTGGCTTCTCTTGATCATCTTGTTACCCCTTCGGTGGTACAAATCAATCCACATCGACCGCCACGACTACCCCAAAAGCCCTCTCGGGATAGCTCCTCAAAGAAGCCCTCTGCCCAATCTCCGTAGGACAAAGACACCCTTCAAGGTGGAATGCGGAATGCGGGTTCCGGTTGTTCCGAAGCTACTACTTGGAGGAGGTTCGTAAAGGACCTGCTGAACAAACAACGAGGATGAGACCTACCAAGCTAGCAATCAGACCATACGAGGGTCAACACTACCGCCTCTTGCCGGAAACCCAATACGCCGACATCGCCAAGAAAACAGGAAAAGCGGGTGGTGGCTCAATTGAACCATCACCCGCCATAACAACCTAAAGCACAGACGTTTTCGACTTCGCGCTTATGCGCCCAGGTATCGCCGACGCACCATGGCCACACCGAGAAGAGACATGAGCAGAATCATGCCGTAAGTTCCGAGTGTGGGGATCTCGGTATTGAGTCGGAGGCAACATTGGGCACTATCACTAGCCGTGCAGATGTCCGGAAGACCGGCCGGATTGCAGATCACGTTCAACGTGGCACAAACCGTTCCATCAGCATTTGCATCGACTTGAACTGCAACGTCAACGATCACCGAGTCTCCAGGATTCAGCGGTCCGGGATCAGCCGGGCAATCGATGATGATCATTCCGATCCCCGGAACACATTCGAGGGTAAGATCGTCACAAACCACATCACCGTTATTGGTGATTTCAAACTGGAAGATCGCCATATCGCCGGGCTCTGCATCCGTCGTTGCCGTGAGGCACTGGACGTCGATGTCGACGTTTACGAACTGGGCACATTCGGTCGCGTCCCGATTGATGGAGCAGTCTTCCGTATCTCTTGGGTCGTAGCAGTCCGGCAGGGCATCGACTTCACACGTGATGCAACGCTCCCCGGAGACCCCTTCATTCGCCTTGGCCATCACCGTGATGTCAAAGAAAGCGCCGATCGCTAGCGGGCCAACATCGGTTCCTGGCGCAGGGTTCTGGCTCAGGATCATGAGGCCAGGATCGGCGGTGCAGGTGCCAACGATGACCGGGTCAAGATCAAAGAGACCCGTGTTCGTATAGCGATAGGTGAATTCGACCGTTTGTCCCGTACAAGCGATATCGGGAACGGCTCCACGGTTCACCATCGAAGCATCGATGGTCTTGATGTCGACGGTCGCCGTATCCTCGACAACGTCAGAATCTTCATTGGAGATGACGCCGGTGGCAATCGCCCGAGCAAAGTTCGTGACGAGGCCCGCAGCCGCGCCAGAACTCACGATGGCATCAAAAGTAAAGGTGTAGGAGTCTCCCGGCATGCCCATCGCGGCAAGGTCAGGAAGATCGAAGACGAACTGAGTCGTTGCGCCCGTCCCCGCACAGTCCGGCGCTCCAGGAAGCCCTCCAAACGGAGTGTTCGGCATCGTGTTATTGCGATACAGAAGATCGTTCGGGAGACAGTCCGTGAGTTTTACGTTGGTGACCCCTTCAATCGTGGTCGTGTTGCTGACCGTGATGGAGAAGCGAACCAGACCACAAACCGGTGCGCAAACCGACTCGCCCAAAGGACCAATCGTCACGTCATTCGCATTTGCCGGATCGTTGAAGCAGATGAACTGCACTTCCTTTTCGATCTCGAGAGAAGGTCTGACACCGATGGTCTCGGTGCAATCGAGATCAGGACGGGTCACGATGAATCGATCCTGGTACCCGACAGCAGTACTATCGAAGGGAGGCTTCGGTCCCGTGTCATACGGCGAAGGGACGCTGACCGCGGCAGTGACGATGGTGGTGTTGGGCCCCTGGAAGGTCCCTGTAAATATCGCCTGAGCGCTTCTTGCGCCTTCGCCACGAATCTCGGTGCAAACCCTCTGAGGAGTCGTCAATCCACTGATCGTCCCCCCCATGGTGCTGATGTCGACATCAAACACACCGCGCTGAGTTCCGCCAGGAATCGAGGTTCCACTATAGGGAGGATCCTGAACCGGACCCAGATTATTGACATCGACAACCAGCTGGATCATATCGCCAACAGCGACTGGCATTCCAGGATTCGTCAGGTTGTTGATTGTGAGGTCGTCACAACGAGCGTTTGGATAGGTCAGAGGACCAAGCACCACATTTTCTTCGGTGACGGTCGCCTTGCTTCCACCTTGATGGGAGATGTTGGCAACACCCGGGCCGAAGAAGCTCGTGAGATAAATGATGTTACTGGCGATGGCTCCACCGTCGCCCACATCGGGGATGGCGTCATACCCGATCAATGCGCCAAAAGTCGTGATGAAAGTAAAACTAACCGGGTCGACATTGTTCGCGGGAGCGCCTTCGATGTCTCCGCCACAACCAATGGTTCCACCTCGTGCACCCAGAGTGGGAATGTCGGCGGTGATTTGTCGAAGACCGCGAGCAAAGCTCAGGATGTTCGAAGAAATCGAATCAAGGGTTCCATCCGGATTGGGAACCAGCTGATCACCTTCGTCATTGACGATGACATAGGCGTAGATCCAGTCCTCGCCGTTGAAAACACCAAAGTCGTCAGCGCCGGCGTTACCAGCATTGACCTGGCCGAAATCGATGTTCAGGTTGTAGCCACCCAGAGAGTTGGTGTACACGATCGGAAGAGGCGGAAGAATGGGGCCGGACATTCCGCAGGGGGTGTAGTCCGGTCCGTTGAAAACGGTGAAGACCACGGTTCCATGAAATGAATCGTCGAACGGTGCGTCCCCGCGAAAATGCTCGTGGAAAACAATGCCGCGACCATTGCCGTCGGTCAAATCCCGAGGATCCGTGGGAAAGCCGATTCCGTTGTCACCGTTGTTGCCATTCGGAATGCTGTTCGCCCGAACCGTTCGGATGTTGGCCATCGCGTCGGAAAAGTCGGGAATGCCCGGGGTATTGTGAGCGAATGCACCGGTGGCACAAACCGTCAAAAGCAAAGCCAGGACAAACCCCACGTATCCCAGTTGCCTGATACAAACCTTCTTCACGTTCATCTCCTTCTTACTGGACACTAATCCCCAAATTCACGAGCAGCGCTTGGTCACTCGATAACTTGTTGTTGGTTCTGCCATCGTACTTTGTGCCGATCAAACCACCCAGTTAGGACAGTTGAGACATTGCCTCGACCTTGGTCACTGGGACAGTCGCCTGACGACTTCCTACCCCGCCGTCGGCCCGAGATCTTCAGCACCAGAGACGAATGGCTATAAAACAGATAGCGGCTGGGATCCGTCTCGCCCCTTGAACAACCTTGAACTGAGGGTCAAAAAATTGACGAATCCTGCCCGATGTTGATAGAGCTCCCCTCAGGAGGGTCGCATTGTAGAAACTCCCCAAGTCCAAGTCAATTCTCTTTTTCCAGGACTTCGGGAACTCCCAGGGACCCAAAACACTCCCCGATTGGAGAGAGCAAAAACGTCAGTCCCGTGTCATTCGAGAACGGAAAAGGAATCCAGCCTGTTAATAACTTTTCGAGGACGATTTGTACAAATTAAACTTGTTGCACAAAATTGGATGAACTGACATCTCAGGGGCAACCCTACATTGTTCCCCCTATTTTCTTCCGCCACATTCACCCTTGAAAATCAGAATCCAGCCCCGATTCGACAGATTTTCTTCTCTTCCTGGATCCACCGACTCAAAAAAAGACCCTATCCTTCGGCCGAGATATTCGAATAACTTGAAGAAAGCCGACCTGGCCCTTCTTGGCGACCTGGCCGAGGGCAAGAATCAGGCGGATGGGAATCGTTGGAACCTATTGGGGGAAAATACCTTGAGACCTTTCCTTATTCTGTTTACGACCGGAGCGCTCACCCTTCTTTGCTCCTGCGGCGGAGATACGAGCTCGTCCGGCGAAGGGTCCGAGCCCATCGTTTCTGCGAACAGCACCAAGAAGAAGGCACCGGAGCCCTCAGCGAGTTCGACTGATTCGCCCGCGATGAACGAGCCCAAGCTCTCGGATGTGCTGACAAACCTGGTCGAGCAATGCGGCTCGGCGGACGAATTCGACCGGATCGGCGCGATCATGGAGCTCGCGACCAAGGAAGGACGAGACCATCCGACCATTCAAAGGACCTTTCTTGCGGCCCTGAACGATTCTTCGGCAGATGTCAAAGCTGAAGCAGCAAAAGCACTTCCGTCCGTGATCGGTCAGGAAAAATCCACCGAAGCGCTCATCCCCCTGCTCAAAGACCCGGATACAACGGTCCGAAAAGCCGCCATCGAGGGTCTGGCGAACACGGGAAATGCCTCCGCCGCAAAAAGCATCGCTCCCTGTCTTCGGGACCCCCAGGCATCCGTCCAGCTTGAAGCCCTGAGCGCGCTGGCCCGCCTCAAGAATCCCGCCGTCATCAGCGACGTCAAACCGCTCCTCTTTGACCCGGACGGGACAAAAATTCGGGCGGCCATCCAGACGGTCGTTGCCCTGGACGGAAAAACCGAAACCGAGACAATCCGGGGACTCCTCATGGACATGAACTCGGACGTCCGCAGCTCCGCCGCACAAGCTCTTGGCTCCCTTGATGCTACAGACAAGAAGAGCCTCATGGCTTTGACTCATCTCCTGACAGACGACCTGATGGGGGTGCGAAAAAGCGCCTCCGAGTCCTTGACGAGCCTCACCAAGGCCGAAATCGAGTACTTCTATGATGAAGCCGATCAAGAAAGCCTCAAAGAAGGTGCAAAGCTTTGGGAAGATTGGATCGAAAAGAATAAGTAGAAAACGGGCAGTTCTCTATAATTGTATGTTCACGAAAATCGTCCCGATGAAAAGCTCCGAGGACGATGGATTCCAGGCGGCTGTTCCCCGGGGATCCTCACCAAACATCGGGCCCTTTGGAGGCATGAACCCTATTGAGTGATCCATATCCATGGATCATTATCGCCTCTTCCGGCGGTGTCCTGGCGACCATCTTCTCGATCTTGAAGGAAAGCCTTCTTCGCTATTCCGTACCAAAGCTAGAAGAGCTTGGCTCCCTCAAGGAGAAACAGACAAGGGTCACGTCCTTTCTCAGCGGTGAGGACTCCGTGATCTTTGCCGCCACGATCCTGAAGCTGATGAGTAACCTCATCTTCGTTTTTGGACTCTACAAAAGCGTTGAGGTGCTTCCGCCACTCCATATCGGCGTCGTTGCCGCGCTGGTGCTCGGCGGCTTCTTGATTCTGCTGGTTGTGAACGAGCTGATTCCCAAGGTCTGCTGGGCGGCCATTGGCGCCGAGCGGATCGTTCTTGCCTACCTCCCGGTAGTGCAGCCGGCCTCCCGTGTTCTGACTCCGATCCACAGAGCGATCGAGAGCTTCTATTCCCTCGTGTTGAGAGCAGCCGGAACCACCCTCGAGGAAGCCACCAACAAGCAGATCACCGACGACATCTTGTCAGCCGCCGAAGAAGGCGAGCGGGAAGGCCTGCTCGAGGAAGAAGGCGCGGACATGATCGAGAGCATCATCGAGTTTCAAGACTCGGAGGCCCACGAGATCATGACGCCTCGCACCAAGATGGTCGGTATCGATTCCACGACCCCGATCGACCAGGTCATCGAGATCGCCATCGAAGATGGGCATTCCCGGTTTCCGGTCTATTCCGAGAGCATCGATCAAATCGAGGGTATCCTGTACGTGAAGGATCTCCTCAAGATCTGGCATCGTCGGGGTGATCATTCACCCTCCCTGAGCGAGATCCTCAGAAAGCCCACGTTTATCCCCGAATCAAAGATGCTGAGTGCCCTGTTCCGACAGTTCAAGGAAACCAAGGTGCATATCGCCATCGTCCTTGACGAATACGGTGGCACCGCCGGACTCATCACGGTTGAGGACATCGTGGAGGAAATCGTGGGCGAAATCGAGGACGAATACGATCAGGAGGTTGGAGAGTCCCTCAAGGTACTCGGAGATCGTCAAGCCCTCGTCGAAGCGACCGTCCACATCGATGAGATCAACGAGACTCTTAACGTACGGATTCCCGAATCAGAAGATTTTGAGACCATCGGCGGCTTCCTCTTCGCCGCGATGGGCAAGGTTCCCACGGTGGGAGAGAACTACGTCCACGACAACCTCGAGTTCACCATTGTCGACGCGGATCAACGTCGAATCAATCGAGTCAAGATCGCGATCGAAAAAAACGGTTCCCAAACCTGAGTAGCGGTGGCGCATGGCCCATAGCAAGACCGAAGCCATCGTACTGAACTGCTTTGACTACTCTGAATCGAGTCAGATCGTTCATCTCCTCAGCCCAACCCTTGGCAAAGTCCACGTCATCGCCAAGGGAATCAAGAGAAACAAATCCTACGGTGTGTTCGATCTCTTCACGCACGGATCGGTTGTTCTCCTCTCCCGCAAGCAAGGCGGCGAGGACGACCTCAAGATCCTCGTCGAGCTCAGCGTCATTTCAAGCTTCCAGAAGATCCGAACCCGCTCGGACCGGATTCATGCCGCCCTCCACGCCCTGGAAATCACGAGCTCTTGCGCCCAGGAAGCGAACCCGGAGCCCGAACTCTTTGATCTTCTCCTTCGCCTGCTCACAAGCCTGGGCAATCTACCGATCGGCCAGCTCCGGGTGACCATGCTGCTCTATTCCCTGCGGTTTCTCGAGGTGAGCGGCTTTGCTCCCAACTGGTCAGGGTGCTTTCGCTGCGACCGTCCTCTCAAGGTCTGCACCGGTACCCTTCGGTTCCTGCCGGGGAGTGGGGGCTTCGCCTGCTCCTCCTGTGGAGCACCGGACGATTCTCTCTTTGTCCGGGTCCAGACGAAGACAATCGAGCTTCTGGCAGAACTATCCGGTCCGTCTCATTCCAAGCCAAAATCAGTGACTCTTCCGGAGCGCCCTCTTCGCGAAATGGAGCAGATCACCCTTCTCGCTCTACAAGCATCCTTGGATCGTCAGCTCCGGGTCGCTCCGATTCTCAACCGCTATCTTCGCAAGAGCGACCATAAATGAGATAAACGCGAGGGTATGAGTACGCAAAATCCAACCTCCCTCAAAGTCGGGATGATTCAGGCCCATTTTTGGATCCTCGCGTTCCTCCTCGTCTCGTGCAAGAGCGCTCCCATCGAAGTCCCTCTCGAGCTGGAAGATCAGCTGGTCCTGGGACGCAAGCTCACGAGCGAAGGCCGCTTCGACGATGCGGAAGACATCCTGGAGGATGCAAGAAGCCTGAGCACCGATCAAAAAATCATCGCCCAGGCAACCTTCCTCCTGGCAAGAAACGACTTCCAGCGAGAGGAGTACACCGACTCACTCGCCCGCTACAAGAAGTTCGTCCGGGACAATCCGTTTTCCCCCCTGTCTCCCCAGGTGGAAGAAGGGATCTACCAGATCGCCCTTGCCTGCCTTGAAGGAAAAGCTACCGGGTTCCTCGGGCTCCCGGTGAGCACCAGCGAAGCGGTGGGAGTTCTGGAGTACCTTCGGGAGACTTTCAGTCGCGGCCATCGATCGGCGGACGTGCTGCGCCTCCTCGGTCAACATTACTTCGATGATCGCTACTATGAAGAAGCTCTGCTCGAATACGAGGCACTGGCGGAAGACCACCCGGAAAGCGAGTGGCGGCCGGTTGCCGAATTTCGCATCGCCCTCTGCTTCCTACTCCAGTGCCGGGGACCGGAATACGATCTGGAAACCCTTCGTAGAGCTAGATTTGCCTTTGGTCAGTACCTGGCAAATAACCCGGAGGGATCCCAGCGCGACCAGGCCAACTCAGCCATCGAAGTGGTGAACCGCATGGTGGAAGAGCGTGCGTTCAAGATCGGCCCGTTCTACGAGCTCAGAAATGAATTCCGAGGGGCTCTCCTTTCCTACCAGGAGGCGGTTGCGGCCTATCCTCAGAGTGACCAATCAGAGCGTGCCAAGGCCCGGATCCAGGCCCTCACTCCCGTGGTTCAGCTCATTGAAGCCGAAGAACGAGCTAACGATCCCATCGCCTCACGCGCCCAAGAGAAGGGAAGGAAGTAGGGATGAATATCCAAGACCGGACACGAACCCAAAAGGTCCTCCCCCCGCTCCTTTGCCTCATCGTCCTCTCGGTCAGCGGCTGCGGCTACAGGATGGGCTGGCTCATGGAAGAAAGAGCACCCGGCGCCTCCACCATTGCCGTGACCATTCCGGGAAACACCACGTTTCGTCGCGATCTCGAACTTGAGTTCGGGCGAGAGCTGGCCCGAAAAGTCGCTCTGAACACACCTTACGCACTCGCCGAACCCGAAGTTGCTGACCTGCTCCTTGCGGGAGAAATCATCCGGGTTCAGGAAAGCGTTCTTTCAGAAACACAAAACGACGCCACCTTCGAGTCATCCGTGACCATTACGGTGCGTTTTCGATTCACCGATCAGCGAAACGGAAACCTGCTCCGGGAGTTTACGGTTTCGGATCGAGCCGAGTTCTTGCTGAGCCGAGGAGAGAGTCTTTCCAGCGCACAAGCCGAAGCGTTCGTTGACCTTGCAGACAAAGTCCTCTTCGCGATGGAAGACGATTTCTAGACAGAACTCGTCCAATCTCGGGAAGGGAATCCGACTCCCCCGGACTTCCCACAAGAAACGGGGCTCCCGGTGAATATTCGAGGCTCGCATGTTAACTTAGTCCTCAATATGGACGATGGAGTTACAAGTCCACGCGCTTTCGCCGCTTAGCAGGTCAAGCAAGTGGGAAACCGCCCTTGCAGGCACCGCAACCTATATTGTGTGCGGCAAGGGGCAACCCTTTCACGGCTCTCAAACTGAGGCCAGTTCCCAACGAGGAGATATCGAATGCCCGGGGAGTCCCAACTTCCGGGTACGAAACCCAGCGATCCGAAGACGTCACCACGACGTCCTCGAAACTTGCTGAGCTTCAGCCTGGTCTTTGCCATGGTCCTCGTTCTGCTGTGGATGTTTTCCCAAACACCGTTGATCGGTGATTCGGAGAAGAGTCCCGGTGAATTCTGGAAGGACCTGCTCTCTGGCAATATTTCCAGCGTAACCATGGAGGGCTCAAGCAAGCTCTTTGGCGACCTGGAAGTCGTCGGAGAGGGCCCACCAAAGAAGTTCAAAGTCAGCTTTCCGGACAACTATCTTGTCGACAAGTTCGACTTCATCCAGGAAAGAACGAACCTTGAACTCGTCGACATGTCGACGGACCAGTTCATCAACGAACTCGATAACAACAATCTCGAGCTCATGAGGGTCACTCTGTACCGCTTCGCGGATGCCACCAAACTGGAGGCACGATTCCTCGATCGAGACGGTGTCCTGACCACAGCACGGGTAAAACCCGACGTCTCCTCCCCCAACCAGCTCAATGACGTCTATGCGGCGGTCAGGCGGAAGGAAAGTCAGAACGGCTTCGAGATCCAGCGAGAGATTCAAGATCTTCGAAACCCGGACATCTTCAAATACAAAGAACCCAACACCTTCCTCGCCCAGCTCATCTTCACATTCGGGCCGTGGATTCTGATCATTGCCCTCTTCTGGTTCTTTATCTTCCGACAGATGCGAACTCCCACCGGAACCGGTGGCGTTCTGTCCTTCGGACGCAGCAGAGCCAAGCTCTACAACAAAGAGACCTCCAAGACGACCTTCGATGACGTAGCTGGCATTGAAGAAGCCAAGGACGAAGTCCGAGAAGTCGTTGAGTTTCTCAAGAACCCGAACAAGTTCCAGAAGATCGGCGCTCGAATCCCTCGTGGCGTGTTGCTGGTCGGGTCACCCGGTACCGGAAAGACCCTTCTTGCCAAGGCCATCGCCGGCGAAGCAGACGTGCCCTTCTTCAGCATCTGCGGCTCTGACTTTGTCGAAATGTTCGTCGGTGTCGGTGCATCCCGGGTTCGAGATCTCTTCAAGCAAGCCAAGGAAAACTCTCCCTGCATCGTCTTTCTCGATGAGATCGACGCGGTGGGACGAAGACGCGGCACCGGAATGGGTGGTGGGCACGACGAGCGAGAACAAACTCTCAATGCAATCCTCGTCGAGATGGACGGATTTGAAACCGATCAGGGCATCATCCTGGTCGCCGCGACCAACCGCCCTGACGTTCTTGACCCAGCCCTGCTTCGACCCGGGCGTTTCGACCGGCAGATTACCATCGACCCTCCGGACATCATCGGCCGGGAAGAGATCTTGAAGGTCCACGCTCGCAAGGTGAAGATGAGTCCCGAAGTTGATTTCACCGTGATTTCGCGGGGAACCCCCACCTTCACCGGGGCCGAGCTCGAAGCGTTGATCAACGAAGCAGCTCTGCACTGCGTATTGACTGGAGAATCCTTCATTCGCATGGAGCACCTCGAAGAAGCTCGAGACAAGGTCAAGTGGGGACGCCAAAAGAAGAGCCGGGTCATGGATCCGGAAGACCAACTCATCACGGCCTATCACGAAGCGGGCCACGCCATCGTGGCCGCCATGCTTCCTGAGGTCGAACCTCTGCACAAGGTGACGATCGTTCCGCGAGGAATGGCTCTTGGAGCCACCATGCAACTTCCGGCAAAAGACGTCTATCACTTCTCCAAAAAGAAGATGGAAGGCAACCTGAAGGTTCTCTACGCGGGACGCATCGCGGAAGAAATCTTCTGCCAGGACATCACCGCCGGAGCCGCCAACGACATTCAAAGGGCCACCGAACTCGCCCGTTCCATGGTTTGTGAATGGGGCATGAACTCGAACATCGGCCTTGTTCACTACGGAGATAGTCAAGAGACCTTCTTCCTCGGTCGGGAAGTTACCCGCACCCAGAGCCACAGTGAAGCGCTTACTTTCGAAATCGACCAGGAAGTCAAAAAGATGGTCGATGAGAATTACGACGCCGCACGAAAGATCGTCGAAGAGCACAAAGACAAGGTCGAGCTCATCGCACGAGCCCTCATGGAATTCGAGAGTTTGAACCGACCCGACATCGACGTTCTGATCGAGGGTGGAAGTATTGCCGACCTGACTCGCATCCGAAAGGAAAGGCGGGAAGCCCGGGAAGAAGCAGCTCGAAAGGCGCGTCAACCAGAAACCTCCGGAACCGATGAACACGGCACGGTCTCACCGGAAGAGGAAGGGAACATGGAGGTTGAGGGGAACTTCGCTTACTAAGGGAGCGGGCACTCGAACTTCAGGCCTTTCCCCGGAGAGCCTCCACAACGTTCGAATCATTCCCGCGTCGAGTGCCGAGGCCATTCAATTGGAGTTCCCGTGGATCGATCCGAATCACGGTCACGGGATCTTCCCGTGTCTTCTGGCCAGGGTCGAAGGACTCCCGGCAAAGCTGCTAACTGAACTTCAACACCGAGCGCCAGGAATGGGTATCCGTGTCTTTCCAGATGGAGAGCAAATGCAGGTCACAAAAGAGCCCGATTGCGTTCTGCTCGCCGGCTCCCGTGATGGCCTGAACAAATTGACCCGTTCCTTCTCGGCAGATTCAACGACCGAGTCGGACCAGGGACTCATCCATGCTCTCTCCAGTGCACTGAGGCACCATCGAACGCCTTCGTCCACCCTTCTTCTTGCGGAAAGAAAGCTTTCCCTTGAACGCCCGCTGATCATGGGAATCCTCAACGTCACACCGGATTCTTTTTCGGACGGCGGCCGGTTCGAAAGCGCGGCGGCCTCCGTGGATCATGCCCACCGCATGCTGGACGAAGGGGCCGACATCCTCGACATCGGAGGGGAATCCACCCGTCCAGGGGCAAAAGAAGTCGACGCCAAAGAGGAGCTCGGCAGAATTCTTCCCGTTCTGTCCAGGCTGATCGAAACAACAAACGTTCCCATCTCCATCGATACGTCCAAAGCGGAGGTGGCAAAACACGCCGTTGAAGCCGGTGCAACCCTCATCAACGATGTCACCGCCCTTGGCGACCCTTCGATGGCAACGACTGTCGCGACTCACCGATGCGGCCTTCTTCTCATGCACATGCAGGGTACACCTCGCTCCATGCAGGCGTCCCCCCATTACTCGAACCTGATGTCCGAAATCACAAGATTTCTCCGAGTTTCGGTCTTGAAAGCCGTCGAAGCCGGAGTCTCCCCGGACTCGATCGCAATTGACCCGGGTTTTGGTTTTGGAAAAACCGATGCCCACAACCTCGAACTTCTCAACCGACTCGAAGAACTCACCTGCCTCGGCTACCCGGTCGTGCTTGGCACTTCTCGAAAATCGACCCTCGGACACCTGACGGGCCGCGCCCCAAATGCGAGAATGGCGGCGACTGCGGCCACGATGGCAATGGCCGTGGATCGGGGTGCGCGGATCCTGCGGGTCCACGACGTAGCCGCCATGAAAGACGCGGCCGTCGTTGCCCATGCGTGTCAGGGGATCCTGAAAAAAGCGTCTTCTCCCTCCGCCGCAAGCCAGCAGCAGGAGAGACTTCGATGACCGAGCAACTCAAACCGGCCCTCGAGGTTCTGATCCTGTTCCTCATCTTTTATCCCGTTCTTCGCTTCGTGAGAGAATGGCGGGGCGGGGGAATGCTCAAGGGACTCGGATTCATCTTTGCGAGTTCCCTGGTCCTGGGTCTCGTGCTGGTGGAAGCTCTGGAACTGAGCGTCCTCCGGTTCTTCTTCGAGCAATTCGTTTTCATCTCCGTCCTCGCCCTCGTCATTATCTTCCAGCCCGAGCTCAGGATGGGTCTTGTTCGACTCGGCGAAACAACCGTCATCGGCAAGTTCATCAAGCCGGATAAGGGAATCGTGGACGAACTCGTCAAGGCTCTCAAGCGGATGTCCAGGGACCGAATCGGAGCCCTCATTGCTCTGGAGCGAGAAACCCGGCTGGAATCGTTTGTTGAAGGCGGAGTGCGAGTCGACGCCCGCTTCTCGGCCGATCTCCTCGAATCTATATTCTATCCCGGTTCATCTCTTCATGATGGAGCGGTCATCGTTCGACAGGACCGGATCGTTGCCAGTGCCTGCCTCTTTCCCCTCACCGACAATCCGGAAATCAGCAAGCGTCTTGGAACCCGGCATCGCGCGGCGATCGGGGTCACGGAAGAGTCGGACGCGATCACTGTCATCGTTTCCGAGGAGCGGGGCGAGATATCCCTCGGCATGGGCGGAAAGCTCCATCGCAACCTGACGGTGGAGGAAGTCATAAGCTTTCTGGATCTGCATTTTCTGCGAACGGCCGAGGCAACCCCATCCGACAAGAAGCGCGCAGGAGCCGCATGATGAAGTCGATGCTGCTAGACCATCTGCCGACGAAGACAGCCGCCCTGGTCGTGGCGATCCTGGCCTACACTTATCTTTACAGTCGAGCCACCAAGACCCTCACCCAGGATTTTCCACTCCTTACCGTTGCTGCCCCCCAACATCACGTTCTCATCAACGTTGGCAAGGACGCAATCGCCCAGCTGGATCGACCCGACACCCGAATCAAAGTGCAAATCGAAGGAGTCGAATCGGACGTTGAAAAATTCATCGATCGGCGAGAGCTCGTGGCCGACGTGAACCTGATCCGGTTCACCCCCGCCAGGGGTCAGGCTCCAACCCGAATAAAACTGAACCCTGAGGACATCTTATTTCGGGCAAAACCTGCTGCCGTCACGATTCGATACCCGGACGGTCTTCCCGAAGTGACCATCTCTCGGCGTACCACCTGGGTGGTGAACCTGGAGGTACCAAGAGACCAGCTGAATACGATCCAGAACTACGACGTCACGAATGTCTCGCTCCAGCCCACCGAGATCCGCGTCAGCGGACCCAGCGAACTCGAGCCAAAACTGACCACCCTGGAGCTCCAGGGCTCCAAGCTCCAGACGCCTAGCAACCAACCTCTTGAGTGCCGGTTCAGCCCCGAGGAGCTCTCTATGATGATCAACCGGTTGGGATCATTTCCTCACCTCCAGATCCTGGGAGATCCTCAGGTGGTGGTTCGGGTTGACATTGCCCCGCAGCCCGTCGAGGAGGAGTTCCTCCTTCAAAGTGCGCTCGTCGTGACCTCAACCGTGGAAGACGAAAATGGAAATCCGGTCTCCATCTTTCAGGCAAACCTCGCCATCAAGCTCACCGTCAAGCAAAAGGTCCTCACTCAGAACAAGCTCGAGCTCGTCCGCGTGACCCTTCGGGGCCCCCAGGAAGAGCTAAACAAGATCAAAGATGACCCCACGAGATATCGGGTCCGCTTCGATCTCACCGAATTCCTGAATCGCTCGGAACGAATCAGCACAATTCGCGGAATCGTCGAAAACCTCCCCCCCACGGTCACCTACGATCCAATCGAGGGAACTCTGAACCTCGAGCAATAGGAAGCCGTCCTTTTTCACGAGACCTGGCCGCAAGACATGGCCAGAAAACATGGATCCAAATCGATCAATGTGTTATCCCCAGCTCCCCAGAGGTCCGGAACCATTGACTAGCCAAGGGGGATCCACTCTCTCATGGGAAAATTCTTCGGCACCGACGGGGTTCGAGATGTTGCCGGTTCTGGCCTTCTCACCCCCTCGAACGTCCTCAAACTCGGTCAAGCCCTCGGTCAAGTGATCGCGGAAGCCCGCGCCGCTTCCCCCGGAAGCACGGATCGTCCGTCGGCATTTCTGGGTCGAGACTCTCGCGTCTCGGGCCCGGCGCTGGAGGCTTGCCTTTCCGCCGGCCTTCTCTCCCGTGGAATCGATGTGACAAGCGGTGGACTTCTTCCCACCCCCGCCGTCCAGATGCTCACCCGCAACTCCGATCACGATCTGGGGATCATCGTTTCCGCCTCCCACAACCCCTACCATGACAACGGGATCAAAGTGGTCGGGGCCGACGGTGAGAAGCTCTCGAACGCCCTTGAGGCCAAGATCGAAAAGCTCCTCAAGAAAGACCATCTCCCGTCCACTCGCTTTGGCACATTGTTTACCGACTCCCAGGCTGCCGACCGCTACGTGGACGTCCTTTCCAACGAACGCTTTTCCCATTTGGATTTATCCGGGAAGAAAATCGTCCTGGATTGTGCAAACGGCGCGGCGAGCGAGGTGGCGCCGAAAATCTTGAAAGCCCTCGGCGCAGACCTCATCACGGTGCACAACACTCCGGACGGGATGAACATCAACAAGGGATGCGGAGCACTTCACCCGGAGGCCCTTCGGGCGGCTTGCAAAGATGCTGGAGCCCAGATTGGCATCACCCTGGATGGAGACGGCGACCGATCCATGCTGGTGGATGAGCAAGGGGAAGTTCGGGACGGGGATCACATATTGGGCATCCTTGGAGTTTTCCACCAGGAAAAGGGGACCCTCCACAACAACACGGTCGTCGCCACAATCATGAGCAATGTGGGGCTGGAGCGTCTGCTGAAAGACCACGGCGTCTCCCTCATTCGCACTCCCGTCGGCGACCGCAACGTGATCCAAAAAATGCGCGAATGCGGCTACCTGATCGGAGGCGAACAATCCGGCCACATCGTCTTCGACGATGGAACCGGCCTCTTCGGGGATGGCCTGGGAACTGCACTTCGAGTTCTCGAGGTTCTGCAGGAATCCGGTTGCGGTCTTTCCGACGTCGCCCGATCGGTGCGGAAATACCCACAGGTTCTCATCAACGTTGCAGTGCGGGAAAAGCCTCCTCTCAACAGCATCCCGAACGTCCAAAAAGCCATCGAAGAAGTCGAGCAGGAGCTGGCCGACTCGGGTCGAGTCGTTCTTCGTTACTCCGGCACCGAGCCCCTGGCGAGAGTCATGATCGAGGGGCCTGATCAAACGAGTATCCAGACCCAGGCGACTCGCATTGCAGATGCAATCCAGACTGCACTCGGGCGCTGATGGGCACGAAGAACGATCTTTGCATCATCGCGCTTTCCACCGCGACCCGGAACGGCTCAGCTGCCCTCTGCGCTCCTGGGTCATCAAAGATCGTCGTTGACCATTTCCCGGAGGGCCTTGCTCACGGAAGAGAAGCAACCCCACGACTCCAGGGGCTTCTTCAGAGTCAAGGCCTCTCACCGTCGTCGCTGGATCTTGTGGCCGTCGACCAGGGTCCAGGATCCTATACAGGAATCCGGGTCGGGGTCGCAACCGCAACAGCCCTCGCGTTCGCTTGCGAAGCCAGGGTAGTCGGAGTCCCGAGCCTCGACCTTTTGGCGCATGGGTGCCCCGTCACCTCCGACTCCCTGGCCGTCATCCTTGATGCGCGGCGGAGTCAGGTTCACCTTGGCCTCTACGTTCAAGAGGAAGGGAGCGATCCCCGGCGTTGGACTCGAACTCATCCCCTCGAAGCCCTCGATCTTGAGGAAGCCCGGACCCGCATCCCCTCCAGCGCAACTTTGGTGGGAGACGGGGTTTCACTTCTCTCGCCGATCCGGGACGAATGGAAAGTTGCCGACCCGGCTCTCTCCATTCCCAGCGCAAGAATCTTGCTCGATCTTGGTCGCCGCCTGCAAGCGGAGGGAAAAGATCAATCTCCGGAAGAAGTACGCCCCCTCTACCTTCGGCCATCCGAAGCCGAACTCGCCCTTCGACGACGCACTTCTTCGCCCGGGAAGTAGAACCCCACTGACCTGAAACTTGACTAGCCCACCGCAATCCCATCTTCGATGGATTTCATGTCTCGCAAGTAAACAGCAAGGCTAGCGTGAAAGATCGGAGCCGAGATTTCCCACTGAGGGTCGTCCGAGCTATGGGCCTGGCAATGTTCCGCGATCACTCGATAAAGGAACTTGAAGAGGTGACGAGGCACCCGGAGCTTATCGAAAGATTGCACGATGTCCGTGGTCGTCAGGGACGAGTCAAACAGACTCCGCAGACGGCGACCGGTTTCACCTTGCTCCCCGCAGGCGGCCAATCGATCGTTGGCAAGATCAAAAAGAGCCTGTCCGGTCCAATCAAGAGAGCGCACCAGGTTGAGCTTGTCGAGCCGAGCCCGGTCATGAAACGCCCGATCCTCCCGGGGAAGAAAACTCGCAAGCTGGATGGGAAGAAGCATCTTGAACCCGATCCCCGGATAGCGAAGGAGCTTGCTATCGAGCATGGGCCAGACGAAAAGTCGCATCTTTTCCGGTGCCCCATTGATGCGGCTTGGCTCATCGACCCGATCCATCAGCACCATCATTCCTCGATATTGAAGCTTCTCCAAAAGCTCGAGAAATTTGGAAAGGAGTTCATAACGAGCGTCGGTTTGTCTCCGCCTCGGGAGCGGTTGATCTTCAAGCTCGGCGGATTTGAATCGTGAAAATACGAACCGCATATCCGCCGGACGACGGGTTACCACTCTCACTTCACGGCGCACCACGCTGGCCAGCCACCAGTTCTTGAGTCCCTTCAGGAGGAAGGGAACGCAACCGGCAAAACCAACGACGTACGGCCACGGCTTGAAGAGCCACTTCTCCCCGTCTTCGGTCCCGAACTGGATATAGGCGGCACCTGCCAGCGCCCCCACACCCACCACCACTGCCAGAAGATTCCAGAGGTAAGTGCTGGCTACACCAAAGCGAAGTCGTCGGCGAAGCCGATTCCAGCGGGAGCGAAACGGCTCGGCCGTTCTTGAATCGTAAATAGCCGTCATCAAGAGAAGGTCACGCTTTTGTGCGCGAGAAAGAGAACGAGCGTCCTGATCACGAATCGATGCCCCCTCCCCATCTTTCTTCAGGATGCCATCGACAACTCCTCCGACTGCATTGGAGAGAATCGAATCGATATGGTCCCAGATTCTCCAGGAAGCGAGGGCCTTTCCTTCGTCTCCAGCCCAGGCCGAAGCAAGAAGGTCGAGGGACTGATTGAACTCGACGTAGTCAACCGTAAGAACCCGTCGTTCCGGATTTTTCGCGTTGAAATCGTCGATGTTCTTGGTGAGCTGAAGGCGAAGCGCGGTTTTTCCGGCTCCCTTTTCGCCAAAGACCACCGAAGTTGACGGCTCGCCCGGCGTTCCCGCGATCTTGTCCCAGGCCGGATGAAACGTGGTTCGGACACAATGCTCTTTGAACACGGTGTCGGTCTGCGCATCTTCTTCCGCAAACGGATTACCGCTCTGAATCCCATGGTGGGATAGGAACTCCTGCACTTTCATTCGGCCGTCCTCACATCCTTCTGGAAACTCGCAAAAGGCGAGGTTTTACCATAACCAGGCGCTTCCGGACACGGGCCAGTGGTCGCCGACCCGCATCATTTCACGATCAAATTTTTCTCCCCTTCATGGGGGACACTGCAGGACTTGCGGCTCAACAAGAAGGTCGTCCCAAGTTTTTGTCATAAGGCAGGTGCGACATGTTGTACAAAAGGTCCCACTCTTCTCCGCACCGGGCGGTCACCGGAGAAGCCTTCATACGTTTATTCCTCGGTCTTCACCAAAGATTCAAAAGCTTGACCAATTGCACATCTGCACGTTGCCGGGTTTGGGCTGAAATTGACCTCAATGCAGTGGCTCAAAACTTCCGACACACCCAGAATCACCTGGGCGAAGAGGTCAAAGTCCTTGTTGTCGTGAAGGCCAACGCCTACGGCCTCGGAGCCGTTCCCATCGCCCGGCGCCTGGCCGCCGAGGGAGCCTTCGGATTCGGTGTGGGAGATAGCGAAGAAGCTCTTGAGCTCCGGGATGCGGGAATTACCGAGCCCATTCTCATCCTCGGCGCAATCATCGAAGGTGAGATGGCAAACGTGGTGGCCCGGGACATCTCGACCTGCATCCACTCCTCCCATCGTATTTCTCGTCTCGAAGCGGAGGCTCGATTCCAGGGGAAGGTGGCAAAAGTTCATCTGATGGTCGACACGGGGATGGCTCGCCTTGGAGCAGGCCCCCGAAAAGCGGTCGAGCTGGCCCAGCGGATCCACACCTCCTCGTATCTTTCTCTGGAGGGCGTTTGCACCCACTTCTCATCGGGCTATGCCAGCGACCCATCCTTCAGCCAGCTCCAGCTCAGGAAGTACGCCTCATTTCTCGAAGACCTGAGAGTCCAGGGTATCGAACCCGGTCTCCGCCATGGACCCAACTCTGGCGCAATCTTTCAGTTCCCCGAGAGCAAATTCAACCTTGCCCGCCCCGGAATCGCCATCTACGGGCTCGATCCAGGTGGGTTCTTCGAATGCCGGGCTTCACTCAGCCCCGTACTCAGCTTTCGAACTTCGGTCATCTACCTTCGAGATGTACCCGAAGGAACTCCGATCGGCTACAACCGAACCTACACCACGAAATGCCGCACCCGGGTTGCGACACTCCCGGTCGGCTACAACGATGGCTACTCCTACCGGCTCTCGAACTGCGCTCACGTCCTCGTCCGCGGAAAGAGAGCTCCGGTCATCGGTTCGGTCTGCATGGACTACACCATGGTGGACGTGGGAGGAATCCCCGATGTTCAGCCCGGAGACCCGGTCACCCTGATCGGGAAAGATGGGGATGACGAAATCACCGTGAACGACCTTGCTCGGCTCATCGGCACCATTCCTTATGAGGTGACCTGTCAGCTGGGAAAAAGAGTCCAGAGGATCGCGGTGCAGCGAAGCGAGCCAGGCCCTCTCGGAAGCCCGTCTAGCGGATCAAAGCTCACGATGCGAAGAATCCGAGCCCACGATCCGGCAGCTCCCCACCCCAACCCCTTCTCGGCAAGGCGTCGACCCTGACCTGATTCCTGACCTGCTGGAATCAGGGGGATCCTCTACACCAAAACGGGAACTTGGCCGGGCAAAACATATACTCAGTGCATGTCCTTCGAAACGTTCGATATCTACTGCCGGAAGAAAAAGAAGCCACGCTCTCGACGCCAGATCGGGAAGAAGCTCGGCGTCTTCATCGGACTGGCCGCGTTTCTAACCAGCTTGCTGGCCTTGGACTTCTACATCTTGTGCCGGCCGCACAGGTTGCGCATTCTTCTTCAGGATCTTCTCGCTGACACGATGGCGGGCAAGCTCACCTTCGATATGGCTTACCTGCATCCCTTCGAGGGCCTTCATCTCGAGGGGGTTCGATTCATCCCCGAAGACCTCAGCAGCTCCCTCCAGATGATTCGCGTTGACGCGACGGTCGGCCTCAACATCGGTTCCCTCCTTCAGGGGGAGCTCGAATTCTCGAAGATCCATCTTTCCCGCCTTCGCCTTGATGTGCAGCGAGATCGCACCAGCGGCTGGAGCTTTCCTCCTCTCGTTCGGGATTCGGCCTCAAATGATTCCGAATCCTCGGGAAAAATCCCACCCATCGAGCTCACAAAAGGGAGCGTGGTTCTTCAGGACCACACCGTCCTCAATCCGGGTGAATCGCTTGTGCTCTCCGGAATCGACGGTTTCGTTCGGATGACCGACAATCGAAAGCTCGAACTCAACGGCAGCTTTCGGGACCGCACCTTTGGTGCCGTTGATTTCCATGGAAGCCTCGACGTTGAAAAGGGATTTGATGAGCTCACCGCCAGCGCCCTCGGCTTTTTCCCCACCGAGGCTTTTCGCAGCAAGCTCCGGCCGCGAATAGCCCACCTCCTTTCCACCATCGGTGCCAAAGGCTCTCTCCACGCCGAGCTCGTCATTCGACCGAAAACCCAAGATGATCAAGTCACGGGGACTCCGCCGGATCAAGCCGACTCGCCCACCAACGAAGACGATCTCCCACCTGTTTATCTGCGGCTTTGGGGCGACGACCTGGAGATCACTCCACCCGATTTCCCGTACGCATTCCCCAACGTGGAAGGCTCGGTTCTGTTGACGGTCCATTCGGCAAAACTCGAGCGACTTCGAGCCGTTCGAGGAGACACCTTGATCCAGGCCAGCGGCGAGATCCGGAACTACCTCACTCCGGAAACCGCCACCGGAGAGCTTCGGATCAATGCGGACGCCTTCCAGCTCGACAGCTGGCTGAAGCGAGCGCTCCCGCCGGCCGGCCAGGCTGCCTGGGATGCTCTCTCTCCTCATGGTGCAACCGATCTTTCCATCATCGTCAAGAGAGAGACTCCGGAAGACAGCTGGGACTTCGGCCTGGATGCCAATCTTCGATCGGTGTCGATGGCGTACCATGGTTTCTATAACGAAGAAGTTGGCCGTCCCCTCGGGTTTCCCTATCCGCTTCGCGAGGTGAATGGAACCATCAAGATCGATCAGGGCGCGGTCGCTCTTGAACTCCGAGGACGCACTCAAGGCGATGGGTTCGCAACGATCAAGGGCAAACTCGATGGCCCCCCAAGTGAGATCGAGGTCGACCTCAACATCACCGCGCACAGAATTCCCCTCGACGAAACCCTGCGAAACTCCCTCAAGGACAAGGCCCAGGATTTCTACGACCGGGTTCACCCCTCGGGGGTAGCAACAGCGGAGATCAAGATCTCCCGGGAACGCGGGGTCGGGAAAGACACGGATGTCACCGTCAAGGCAGACATCCACAAGGCTAGCTTCACCTACGATGCCTTCCCCTATCCCGTGGTGGACGCCGAGGGAAGTATTCACATCGCGCATCAGGAGTTCCATGTCCAGAAGATCCGGGGGCGCAATGGGTCAGCCTGGCTGACCATCTCAGCCGACATCGTGGGACCCGATGACGACTTTCAAGAGACCATCTCGATCATCGGGGAGAACATTCCTCTCAATGCAACCCTGCACCAAGCTCTTTCCGCGATGCCCGACGACAATCTGATTCAGGTCTGGAACGATCTTCGGCCGACGGGCCTCCTGAACGTCGAGTACAGCCATCAGCGCCACTCCAGTGACGACAACCCCAAGGTGCGGGTGAAGGCAAACGTCCGGGATGCGACGGTGAACTACGTCAACTTCCCGGTTCTTGTGACCAACGTCTCCGGAAGCTTTCGGGTCGATGGCTCAGATATTCTCCTCACCCGTTTTGATGGCCGAAGACAAGGTTCGCCAGTCTGGCTCGAGGGGCAGCTCTTGACGGAGGATAACGTCGGCGACAGCTTCATCGAACTCGGGGTCAAGGATCTGGAGATCGACCAGGAGTATCTGGAAGCGATCCGCATCAACCCGAGTCTTCCCGGCCCTCAAATCCTCGATCTTGATCCCTCAGGAATGATCGATTTTCGCGCCCACTTCGGCCCCAATGATGACATGAATCAGATGATTCTGGACGAACTTGAAGTGTGGCCCAAGCACCTGTCGATCTCACATTCCTGGCTGCCCGCAAGATTGACGAACCTGACCGGTACCCTTCACGCCAAAGAAGGGAAGGTTCATCTTCTTGGGCTTCGAGGTGATCTCCTGACCGGCACCTTGACCGCGGACGGAGCCATCATTTCTCATGAGGATAGCCCCCCATCTCTTGAGCTGGACATCGTCGCAGACAACCTCGTGTTCGACGACGCTGCCGAAGAGAACAGCAAGGGTGAAGCCGGTATCTTGATTCGCAAGCATCATCCTCGCGGCAAGATCTCGGCTCCCGAGCTCCACATTCGCGTGTCCAGTCAGGCGAATTCTCCGGACAAGACCGTGCTTGATCTTTCCGGCGCCCTCAAACTCGATCGGGTCGACGTGGACATGGGAATTCAAGTGAGTGAGTGGGAAGGGGACGTGGCGCTGGAAAAAGTGCGAGCCCTCGACGGAGGCTACGACTTCCTCCTCCACACACAGAATTCCAATCTCCGCATCTTCGGCTACAAGCTGACGGATGTGGCCACCTCCATCGAAGCCATTGAGGACTACGTCCGGTTTCGAGAGATCCGTGGCCGGCTCTACGGCGGGCGACTCGATTCGGAAACCACCCGATTTGAAATGCACACCGACACTCCCAGCGACTATGAAGGGGCCCTTCGAGCCACCGGAATTCAGGTCCGGGAGGTGTTCGAAGATCAGGGAGCCCGGGCCCCGGACATCAGCGGTCTTGCCGATCTTCAGATTTCCTTCAACCGTGGAGAGGGAGAAGGGCTCAATGCCATCGAGGGTTCGGGTCAGCTAAGGATCTATGACGCGAAGTTGTTTCGGATTCCACTGCTGAGCCGGGTCGTTTCCGTTCTTCCCGTGACCGGGCCTGCGGTGTTCACCGACGTCAAAGCGGACTTCACCGTTGGTGATGGAGGATTCTCCGTGGATCCCCTTGAGATCTACTCCGTAGCCGTGTCGGTCAAAGGCTCCGGGTTCATGACCTTTGGCGGAGAACTGGACTTTAGTCTGGCTTCCTGGATCGTTCCCGACCTCCTTTCCATACCTCTGATTGACATTCCTTTTTCCCTGATCAACCGATCCCTCTTCGGAATTCGGGTGGAAGGCGGCGTCGAGAGCCCGAAGATCCGACTCGATAACCTTCTTCTCAACACCTTCCAGGTCAAGCAGGGTCCGATCCGTACCCTTCGGTCCATCGACCTCAAGGGAAGAAAACCACGAGAGCGGTTCTAGGACATGAAGAAGATGCGAGTCCTGGGCGTCGATCACGGACAAAAAAGGATCGGGCTTGCCATTACCGACGAGCTCGGCATCACCTCCCGGGGGCTCTGCGTCCTGACAACCGAGGGTAAAACGTCCAAAGATCTCCTCCAGTGTTTTCGCGAACTTGTTCAGGCAGAACGGGTAACGGAGATCGTCGTTGGACTTCCACGAAACATGGACGGAACGATAGGGCCCCGGGCGGAAGAGGTGCTCCAGTTCATCGCCGAGCTAAAACAGGGGGTGGACGTCCCGATCGCTACCGTGGATGAGCGCCTCACCAGCAAGGAGGCAGATGCGATTCTGCGCCGAAACACCCGGAAGAATCGGGCGCGCGGTGACAGGAGTGAACGAGACATGGTGGCGGCCCAGATCATCCTTCGGGATTACCTCGCCGAGCAGGGATCGATGTGATGGCGGTCTTCCTTCTCGCCGACAAGACCCCTTAATACCTTTATATGAATGACTTTATATCGACTCTTCAACTCGTGAGCCGAACCTCGAATTCAAGTAAAAAAACTCGTTTACCGGCGGATTCGAGGTGCTATACTTCCCCCTTCTTTGGCGCAGCTCCCGGTCTGAGTGGTCATCTCTGACCCCTCAATCCAAACCAGTTTGGCAGGAAATGCGCCTTACGGCAAAACGCCAAAACATAAGGTTCGGCAAGAAAAGGCAATCAGCTAGCTATGGATATCCAGACTCTCGAAGCAAAGACTCAGATCATCTCGGACTACAGCACCCACGAAGGAGACTCGGGCTCACCCGAGGTCCAGGTTGCCCTGCTGACGAGCCGCATCCGTAGCTTGACCGAACATTTGAAGATCCACAAAAAAGATCACGCCTCCCGTCGGGGGCTCCTCATGATGGTGGGTAAACGCTCGACCCTTCTGAAGTACCTCACAAAGAAGGACGAGAGCCGATATCGCGACCTGATCAAGCGACTCGGTATCCGCCGCTAAAGTCACGCTCTAGCCCGGATCATTCATGGGATACGAGCCGGAAATTGTTCCAGGTCGTTTCGAGCCAACTAGCCGTTCAAATCGAGAGAGGGGTTCAGACCATCTTCTATGGTTAAACCCGTTTCCGGCTGGCCTGAAACGACCCGGAGCAGTTTCTGCCGTGTCTCCTGAATCATGCGGGCTAGACAACTCTCCAGGAGAATGAATGCATCATCAGATCACTCGCAAGGTCGGCCATCAAAACGTCACGATGGAGACCGGCAAGATCGCTCGTCTCGCCCACGGGGCGGTCGTCGTCACACTCGGCGAAACTCAAGTCCTCGTCGCTGTAGCGGGAAAGCCTCCCCGCGCTAACATTGACTTCTTTCCTCTCACCACCGATTACCGGGAAAAGACCTACGCGGCAGGAAAGATACCGGGTGGCTTCTTCAAGCGAGAAGGCCGCCCGACCACCAAAGAAATCCTCACCATGCGACTGATGGATCGTCCGATCCGTCCTCGCTGGCCGGAAGGCTTCCTTCTTGACCTTCAGGTCTCGGCCGGAGTCATGTCCGCCGATACCGAGAACGATCCGGACGTTCTCGCCATGAACGGAGCATTCGCCGCCCTATCCATCTCCCCCTTCCCTTTCGAAGGACCTCTGGGCGCGGTGAGGGTCGGTTACGTTGACGAGAAGTTCGTGATCAATCCCACCCTTCCTCAGCTCGAAAATTCCTCCCTTGAACTCCTGGTCGCCTGCTCCCGCGATGCCATCGTCATGGTGGAAGCCGGAAGCAACGAGGTCACCGAGGACATCATGCTGGATGCCCTGGAAGCCGGCTTCAATGGCTGCCAGGAGATGATCGACCTCCAAGAGGAGCTCATTGCCGCGGTCAAGCCGGAGAAGATGGACTACGAGACCCGCTCGCCCATCAGCGAGCACGAGCTCTACAACAGCCTCAAATCCAACCACCTCAATGCGCTAAAAGACGCTTTGAAGACCCGGGGCAAAAAGAAACAAAGCGCCGCGCTGAAAGTAGCGATGGAGTCCATCGTCAACGAAACGGTGCCTGCCGATGACGACAGCGACGAAGCCAACAAGACCCGTGGGGATGTCAAGTCGATCCTGTATAGCCTGGAAAAGAAGGCGGTCCGAGACATTGTCATCTCGGAGAACCGTCGGATCGACGGAAGAAACCTCGACGAAATCCGTCCCATCAGCTGCGAAGTGGGACTCCTTCCCCGAACCCACGGCTCCGCCCTCTTTACCCGAGGGGAAACCCAGGCGCTCGTCACCGCGACTCTGGGAACCGAGCTAGACGAGCAGGTCATTGACGGCCTTCAAGTCGAGTACAA
>JAJDCM010000171.1 GCA_029260825.1 Planctomycetota bacterium
GTTGGGCGTGGGTTTCTGATTACGGCAGTGCGGATAACCCGGAGGAATTCGAGGCTCTTCACGCCTACTCACCTCTTCACAACCTGAAGGACGGAGTTGCCTATCCGGCAACCATGGTCACCACCGCCGATCACGATGATCGGGTTGTTCCCGGGCATAGCTACAAGTTTGCTGCTCGCCTTCAGGAAGCTCACGGGGGCACGGCTCCTGTGCTGATTCGAATCGATGTTCGGGCAGGACACGGAGCTGGCAAGCCAACCGCGAAGATCATCGAAGAATACGCGGACACCTGGGCCTTTCTCGTTCGCAATCTGAGAATGGAGATGCCTCTGGTTGGTCCGTAAAGCGGCCATCTTTGCATTGCTCGCATCGCCCACTCTTTTGTCGCAAGAAACAAGAAAGAGACGCTCCTGTGTTTCAAATGTCATCAACAATGTCATCAACATGGAAGAGGGGGTCCGCGATCATCGTGGGCTCCCTCTACTTTTTGCTGGGTTTACAAGCCCAGATCGGCAGCGCCCACGACGAACCCTCGGCCTGGGTTGGCGCAACGATCTATCCCATCGACAGCCCGCCTGTTGAGGATGGCGTTCTCCTGACCCGAGGAGGAAAGATCGTCGCCGTTGGCCCTCGCAATTCCGTGCAACTGCCCGCGGATGTTCGCCGGTACGACGCCACTGGCAAGGTCATCCTTCCCGGCTTGATCTGTACTCATATTCATATCGGGCAGGTTTCCGGCGCCGATCGCTCCTCGCCCATTCAACCCGAAGCGCGAGCCCTCGATTCCATCAACGTAAGAAACGAAGGCTTTCAGCGGGCCCAGGCGGGGGGAATCACCACCGTCAACATCATGCCCGGGTCGGGCCATCTCATCAGCGGGCAGACCGTGTACCTCAAGGTAAAAGATGCCCGAACCCTCGATGATGTGGTCCTTCGCGACGATGATGGAAACATTCTTGGCGGCATGAAAATGGCCAACGGAACCAACTCTCGCCGAGATCCTCCTTTTCCCGGCACAAGGGCCAAGTCAGCTTCCCTGGTCAGGGAAGCCTACATCAAGGCTCAGGAATACAAAGAAAAGCTCGCACGAGCCAACGGTGACAAATCCAAAGCACCACCCCGTGATCTCGGGCTCGAGGCTCTCGTGGAAGTGCTCGACAAGAAACGAGTGGTTCATCACCATACCCACCGACACGACGACATCATGACCGTCCTTCGTCTCGCGGATGAGTTCGATTTTCGAGTTGTTCTCCACCACGTCAGTGATGGATGGAAAGTTGCACAAGAAATCGCAGACGCCAAGGCTCCCTGCTCCATCATCGTGATCGACAGCCCAGGAGGTAAGGAAGAAGCGATGAACGTCGACTTCAAAACCGGAGGAGTGCTCGAGAAGGCGGGAGTCTTGGTCGGTTTTCACACCGATGACTTCATCACTGACTCACGCCTCTTTCTTCGCTCCGGAGCCCTCGCCGTTCGAGCCGGAATGACCCGGGAGGGCGCCCTGCAAGGACTCACCCTTGCCGGCGCCAAAATGCTCGATCTCGATCAAAAGATCGGATCACTCTCCGAAGGAAAAGACGCCGACTTCATCCTCCTCTCCGGAGATCCTCTCAGCGTCTACACCCACGTACTCGAAACCTGGATCGAGGGCGAAAAAGTCTTTGATCGCTCACGACCCGAGGACCGATTGTTCGCAACCGGTGGCCAGGGAGCCTCTCGGGACCGAGAAGATGACAACGTCTGTTGCTCCGGATGGGAGAAGAAGTGAAAACGTTATCGATTATCCTTACGCTCTTGAGCCTCCTTGCTTCAGCTGACTCCAGCTACGCTCAGATTGCCGTGCGCGGGAACACGGTGCACACCATGGCCGGCGAGTCCATTCAAGACGGGGTCATCATCATCCGCGACGGGAAGATCGTGGCCGTGGGAAAATCCTCGGCAATTCAAATCCCACCGGATGCAAAGGTCCTCACCGCTCAGGTTGTGACCCCGGGTCTCGTCGACGCTCATACCGCCGTCGGGCTTTCGGGTTCGCTGAATCAGAACCACGATCAGGATCAATTCGAGAAATCAAACCCCGTCCAGCCCGAGCTTCGAGCGATCGATGCGTACAATGCCAGGGAACTCCTGGTCAGCTGGGTTCGCTCTTTCGGGGTGACGACCATCCATACCGGACATGCCCCTGGCGCGGTGATGACCGGCCAGACTCTTCTCGCCAAGACGCGCGGACACAGTATTCAACGCGACGTGATGCAATCCCGATGCATGATTGCCGCCACCGTTGGCGACCTGGCTCGTGGACGTGACGGAAAGCCGCCGGGTACTCGCTCCAAGGTGATTGCTCTCTTGCGAGCTCAGTTGATCAAGGCCAACGAGTACGCGGAAAAGATGAAACCATCGGAGAAACCCGAAGACGAAGACTCCGAAGAAAAGGACAGAACGCCCGGTCGAGATCTACGGCTGGAAGCCCTTGTCCCTGTCCTTCAGGGCGAGGTCCCGCTTCTTGTCACAACCCATCGAGCTCACGACATCTTGAGTGCGATTCGAGTCGCGCAAGAGTTTCAGATCAAGATCGTGCTCGACGGTGCCGCAGAGGCTTATCTTGTGCTTGAGGAAATCAAGAAGTCCGGATTTCCTGTAATCCTCCACCCGACCATGGCTCGGAGCCGAGGGGAACTCGAAAACAAGAGCATGGAAACCGCCGCCTTACTGAAGAAAGCCGGAATCCGGTTCGCTCTCCAGAGCGGGTTCGAAAGCTACGTCCCCAAAACCCGCGTCATTCTCTTTGAGGCTGGAATCGCTGCTTGCTACGGCCTTACATCGAAAGAAGCGCTTGCGTCCATCACCATAGACGCCGCCCGGATCCTGGGAATTGCGGATCGAGTGGGATCAATCGAAGTTGGAAAAGACGCGGATCTTGCGCTCTACGACGGAGATCCACTCGAATACACGAGCCACTGCATCGGGGTTCTGATCGATGGAGAAGTTGTGAGCGAACTCAGGCGGTAGTGGCACGCCAATTGTGAATTCTCAAAAAAAAGAGACGCGTCCAAAAGGATGGGCAGGACAGAATTGAAAGTAACCGGCCCCACCAGGAAGCCCCCCCCCATTTGCTCCTCCCCCTGAGGGGGCCTAGACTTCACGTGGAGAGCACAGGCGTCGTCGAGGCATCTTGCAGGAGGTTTCGACACGCAAGGGACGTTCATTCCCGCAGTTGAGTAGCACGCCAAATCGTCGAAGAAGCCCCTTGTACGGGCCGGGGTCTAACTCCGGAAAACAGGGTTTCTCTCGATTCTTACTCGAATAATGGATCTCTCCGTCGTTAGATTTCTAAGAAAACAGGGGCTCTACATGCAACTCGATTCAGCACCATGGAACAGGCAGGGTCTGTCCGGACTCCGCTACTCACTCGTCATCATGTTGATCCTGATTCACGTAGTCACGGATCAGGACGCTTTTGCAGCAGGTTGGCCGCGCCCGACCAAACCGATAGACACGACTGGCAGTCGGCGCGAAAAATCGGAAGGAACATCATCGCCTCGCGAAGTCTTCTTGTATCAAGTAGGCGGTGAATCTTCCGACGAAGGCACAGGGGAAACCCTGTTCAAAATCTCCGACATTGACGGAGATCTCTATCCGGATCTCGTGGTGGGTGCTCCGTTCGCCTCCCCGCCTGACATGTTTCATGGGGGTCTCGTCCGCTGCATATCAGGTGCTACCGGATCCGAGCTGTATCGCATCAGCGGCGACACCCCAGGCATGGAGCTGGGAGCATCCATCACTTCCCCGGGGGATCTGAACGGAGACGGAATCCCGGACGTTGTACTTGGAGCGCCGGGTGCTGCGCCACTGGGCATCCCGAATGCGGGGGCGATTCTGGCCTTTGACGGACAGACCGCTGAGCTCCTCTGGCGAGTGGATGAGCCCGCCCAATCCAGCCGACTTGGCACCGACCTCGACTTCATCGAAGACTTCGATCGTGACGGAGTCCCGGACATCTTGGCGTGCGGTCCCGGGATCGGCCCAAGCTCACGCGGGCGTTTCTTTCTCATTTCCGGGGCAAGCGGCCGGGTCTTGAAACGGGTCCGATTCGGTTTTGCTGGAGATGAAACTGGAGCCTCTCTCGCCGTTGTTTCAGACCTCGATGGAGACGAGCGCCCCGAAATTCTGGTGGGAGCTCCGGGAGCCAACAATGACACCGGCCTCGTTTACGTGATCTCGAGGCAACGAACTCCCTACTTGACGATTTCAGGTGATACACCGGGTCAACGCTTCGGGACAGGACTCTGCGGAATCGAAGATCGAAATGGGGACGGAACGCCCGATCTAGTCATCGGTGCTCCCGGAACCGGAACCATTCCCGGGACTGTCCACCTCGTTTCCGGACTGGACGGCACCTCCATCACCACCTTGATCTCTCATCCTGACGAAGGATTCGGATCAACCCTCGATGCCTCCCAGGATTTCGACGGAGCCGGGGTTGCCGACATCCTGATCGGTGCACCCACCCACATCGCGGCAAGTGGAGAATCCGCCGGATCCGTATCCGTCTTTTCGGGCGAGAACTTTACTCTCCTGACGATGATCGAAGGCACGTCAAGTGGCGAGCGTCTCGGCACGGCCATCACCACTCTTCCCGATCTTTCAAACGACGGCAGGAGCGAGCTGGTCATGGGAAGTCCCGGCGCATCCCGCCCCTGTGTCACCACCTGCGGAATCGCTCGCGTTGTTTCTCTTGCCGATCATGACACGATTCTCTACGAATTGAGTGCAGACAGCTTCAACCCGCTCGGCTCATCGGTCCACTCCGCCGGAGACGTGAACGGAGACAACATCTCCGATTTCATCGTCGGCGTGCCTCTGGAGGATCCTGACCAGCTACACAACGCGGGGAGTGCTTACATCTTTTCCGGCAAAGACGGGCAACTTCTCCGCCAGTTTGCCGGCGAAAACGAGGGTGACAGGTTCGGCACTGCGGTTCGAGGTGTTACCGACCTCGACGGCGACGGGCTCAACGAGATCGCCATCGGAGCTCCCGGTGGTGGTTCCGCTAACAACGGGATATCCGGATACGTCGACATCTACTCGGTAATGACAGGTGTTCGTCATCTTCGCCTGATCGGTCAACAGGATGGGGACCTCTTTGGAACATCCCTCGGCGCAAGTCATGATTACGATGGCGACCTCGTCCCTGATCTTCTCGTCGGATCACCCGGAGCAACTGTCCTTGGCCTGCAGGAGGCAGGGAGGGTGGAAGCGTTCTCCTTGACGGGAGGAACTCATCTTCTCGAGTTCGTGGGATCCTCCTCCGAGGACCATCTTGGATCTTCAGTCACATGGATCGACTCTCTCGATGGTGATGGCATTCCGGATATCATCGTGGGCGCTCCCAATTCCTCGCCCGCCTCGAGGCTTCAATCCGGAGTCGTCTTCATCGTTAGTGGCGCGAATCTTCTCCCGCTCCGGAGCTACGTCGGGGAAAACTTCTTCGATCATTTCGGTACATCCGTGGCGGCCGTTGGTGACGTCGATCAAGACGGTATCAGCGACTACCTCGTCGGAGCTCCGGACGGGAACCCTCGCGGCCTGGCTGACGCAGGATCCGCCTTCCTCTATTCCGGGTCCACCGGTAATCTCATCGATCGTCACAACGGAGAAGACCGAGGAGATCGAGCCGGCGTCTCACTCGAAGGCACGGGTGACGCGGACGGAGACGGGATCCCTGACTATGTCATAGGAATGAGCGGCGCCTCGGTTGACGGTCGGCAGGGAGCAGGAAAGATCGTCCTGTACTCAGGCTCCGAGGGCACCCCCATTCTCGTCCATGGTGGCAGCGATGCGGGACAGGCTCTGGGGGATGCCGTGGCAACCGCCGGTGACGTGGATGGAGATAGTTTCCCCGAGATCATCGCCGGAGGGTCGGGCCTGGGAAATACCGGCAACGGTGGGATCATGGTCGTTCTCGATCCCGTCGTTCCACGCTACCTTCGGGCACGAGTCGGGAATGTAAACAAGATCACGGGTGTACCCAGCAACACCCTTCTTGTGAACGGCTCTTTCGGCCATTCCGGGCGTCGGTACGTCGACCTCAGCCTGGGGGAGCCATTCGCCGTCAATCTGATCGATGCCTCGGGAGGGCCCACTTTCACAGGACCAGCATCGTATGTCGTCTACTTCTGGGATGGGGAGCCCAATTCAACCACCGTCACTCCCAACCCCTTTGAGCTGGGGGACGGAGTATTCCCGAATCCCTTCACTGGAGGGAGCCCTCAGCCGATTCTGGAATTGCAATCGTTCGACGAAAACGGATGCTTGGGGGGGGGGTTACAGCCTTCTCTAAATAGTGTCGTCTATTCACTTCCGGAAGGGTTTCTCGAAGCCACGACCATGACCATCCAGGCAATCGTTGCCGATCCAGGGTCGGTTGGTTCCGAAGGCCTCTCCCTTACGAATGCGGTCATCGTTCGAGTTCAATAATCGGTCTATCTGTTGTTCTGCAGCTCACGCTTTTGCCACCAACGTGCCCAGACCATGATGGCATCTCGCCGATTTTCCTCTGGACCATCGAATTGAAATTCAAAAGACTCGCCCGAGAGATGAACAAGAAGCTCATAGCTTGCCTGCCTGGTGACGTCATCCGAAGAAGAGAGGTTGGCAAGAAGACGAGGATAGACCCGCTCTCCGAGCTTGCGAAATTCATCCGCTGAAATCCCAGCGGGCCCCGACCGATGGAAAAGAGAAAAGGCAGTATCAAAAAGCGCATCGAATTCAGCCTTCTTGAGCTTCTTTCCTCCCGATAGGACGAGATTCCTGTCGGGTCGCTCCGTCATCATTCGTCCACCCGGATCGCTGAGGCGAGAAAGGAAGAGAAGGGCGAAGCATGTGTTGATGAGAGAATGGCCGGCTTCATCACCCATCGTGTTTGTCCGGCTCCAAAAGCCCTCGTCCGATTGAAGCTCAAGAAGATGAATCGCCCCTTCGAGATACCAGTTCCAGGCACCCAGAAGCTCGGTTTCAGTGAGTCCGCATGCTCTCTCGAGCGTGTAAAGATAATAGAAGTGGAATAGATCAAAATTCCTTTCCGGAACAGAAAAGTCAGGATCCGGGACCGACTCAACCGTGAAGTGATGGGCAAGCCACGCCAGCCCATCTTGAATGGATTTCTTCGCCTTCTTGTCATCGCTACGCGAGTATTCTCTCGTCCGTTGACGCATGAGATCATTTCTGCACGCGGCAAGACAAGCAACCCCTGCGGCGGTCATGGACCCGGTTGCTCGATTCGGTCCCGTGTAGCCAAAACCTCGGGCCTTATCCAGATCCCCCGTACGAAGCACGCCGGATAGACTCCGAATGAACCTCTTCACTTCCGGGCCTTCCTGTTCTTGTCTACCCACAAAATGGCGTAACGTTTTCAAGAAGAGAGACCGGGGGACCTTGATCCCGGCCCGATGTGCCGAGTGCAGGGCCAGGACGGCAAACTGAGTGTTGGAATGGTCGAACTGATCGGGACCTCCGGGATAGCTCCATCTTCCCTCCGTAGATTTTCCGATCAGCCAGTCGGTCATGTTGATCATCCAGTCCTGGTCTTCGGAAGACAGCTGAACTTCGGGCTGACGTCTCTTCTTTCGATCTTTGGCGAGGAGGGAATTGACGGGAGGACGATGGGCTTCGATCATTGCCATCACCGCAAGCGAAACCCCATAGACTTTCTTACCAACCACCGTTCCGTCTCTCCGGTTCAAGTAATACCGGCTGCGGAGAAACTGAAAGCCGTTCGTGAGCGCTTCGCCCTCGGTTGATTCTCCGCACACAGCTAACGCCAGGCACGGAAGACCCGTGGAGCCAAGTGGATAATTGCCTCTATATCGAGCCTTGAAGGAACCGTTTTCTGTTTGCTGAGCCTTCAGCCAGGTGACCCCTTTACGAATAGCCTTGCGAACCGCTGCCTTCAAAGCAGGGCTCTTCTGGAACGGGTCTTTCCGGTCCTTGCGTCCGACTCCCTGAGCTTCCCCGATCGATGGACAGAGTGCCGACAAGAAGAAGATGAGAAGACAGG
>JAJDCM010000172.1 GCA_029260825.1 Planctomycetota bacterium
CAAGCCGCTTGCTATCCGACGGGAGAGCCGAACTTGCTGCGGGAAAGATCCATCTCCGCCTCGCGGAGCCGGAGAAGGCAATTCCTCAGCTCGCCGCGGCGGTTCGCCTCCTGGTTCAACCGGAAGGAAGTCTCACCAAGAGCGGCGAAGAAGGCCGGTTCTTCCTGGCACTAGCCCTTCATCGAACAGGAAAGAATCCGGAGGCGAAAGCCGTCTTGAACCTGATCCTCCAGGTCCAACCCGACAATGAAAGAGCGCTCAACTTGCTGAACAAGATCCAGGATGGAAGCTAACAGCTGGGAGCGCCCGCGTCGGATTTTGGCGCGCTTGGATCATCATGACCAAGCTGCAAGCGACGATGAAAGAGTTCGAGCAACATGTCCAGACAAAGACCCGCCAGCGCCGGATCATAACGATAGCCTTCGTCCCGGATGAACGCATGCTGGGCGTTGAACTCGTGCCAGGAGAAATGGATTCCCGCCTCCGTGATCGCGTGATGGAGGAGCTTGCGCCCCTCTCTTGGAACATGAGGATCCTGCCTTCCCCAGACGAGAAGAAGCTCGGCGTGGATCTCTTTTAGCCGGTCAAGGGAGTCGTCGTTCATTCCCTTTCCCAGAGTCCGGGTATGAATATCGGTCGCGTAGAAACATCCCGCAGCCTGAACTTCCGGGTTCATAGCCGCCCGAAAACTGAGGTGTCCGCCGAGACAAATCCCGAAGCTCCCCAGCCTACCCGTGCAATCCGGGCGGCTCTTGAGGTGGGAAAGAACCGCCCGAGCATCCGAATCATAGGCAGCAACATCTTTTTCGATCTTGTACTTGTTCCCCTTGTCCGTGTCGTCTTTGTCGTACGCAAAGGGAGTGCAGGGAGGCTCAAATTCGTGATAAACTTCCGGTGCCGCAACAACATATCCATTTCCGGCGAGAAATCGAGCGACCCTCTTGATCGGCCCCGTCACCTGATAGATCTCCGAAAACATGACGATCCCCGGGTAGACTCCGTCCGTTGCGGGACGGAAGATGTAGGTGTACATCGGGCCCGTGGCGGTGTCGATCGTGACACTTTCTTCCTTGATGATCATGTTCCGTTCTCCTTGTGACCCTGTGTTTCGCAAACTGCAACAAGGTCGCAAACCGCTCCCGGTGGATCAAGTATCCCGCACAACTCAAAAGACGGAACGATCCTGGCGTCGATCCGTATTCTCTTTTGCAATGAGGAAAAGCCCGTGATCCTGAGAGTGATTCTTCTCTCACTTCGAAATCTGCGCCGACGCCCCTATCGAACACTTCTCATCCTTCAAGGAGTGATCTGGGGAACCGCTCTTGGCGTCGTGGCTCCTGCCGTCATCGAAGGATCCCGAAAACAAGTCGAAGAAAACGCCAGGAACCTGGGCACCGACCGGTTACTCATTTCCCAGGACACGGTGGACGTAGTGGCCACCTTCAACTGGGATCTCGTGGGTCAGCTGGAGTCCGAATACAAAGACGACATCAGACACATCATCGGCATTGCTCCGATCAGCGACCTCGAAACCACGCGCCCGGTTTTTGCCATCAACCCGGGCGAACTTGCAGCACGAGGGCTCACGCTTCAAAAAGGACGCCATTTGACCGATGAGGATCTACGCGATATGCGCCCGGTCTGTCTGATCGAGGCCAAGGCTGCCCATGAGCTCTTCGCCGGACAGGATCCCCTCGGAAAGAAGCTGATTCTCTCGGAGAAGATCGAAGTCGAGGTCATCGGTGTGACGGAGGCACGGTCCGAGGGAATATCCGCGATGGACGACCTGGGATACCGCCGAGATCATCCGCTTCGCGGCATGGTGGAATCCTTCTCTCGAACCATGGGATACTTCGAAGATCGACGATCCGAGGTTCTTCGGGGAGACGAGGGGATCATGGTTCCTCACTCCCTCTTCCCGGAGTGCATCCCCACCTGGATCGAAGTGCGGGCGGATCCCCTCCAGGTGATCCCTCTTCGCGACGCCCTTCGCATTGATCTGGGCTCAAGAGGCTACGAACCGGCCATCCTGACCAACGCAGTCCTACCCATCCTCTACAGCAAGAGCCTGGACACGATGCTCGAGCTTCACAAAGTCGTGTTCTTTCTTTCCATCGCCGTCGGCACCTCGGTCGTTGGAGCTCTGATGGTTATTTCCGTGATGGAGAGGCGACGTGAAATTGCAATCCGCCGGGTCGAAGGCGCTCGGCGATGGCACATCGCGGTCCAATTTGTGGTGGAGACCGGTACGGTCTGTTTTCTCGGGGGACTTCTGGGAGTGCCTCTTGGTATCCTCCTCGCCATCATCCGCTGCACCGTCGATTCCCAGGACTCGATCTCCTGGACCTTTCCCGTGGCGGCATCCGTCAAGGTCGTAACGATCGTATCCGTCGTGGGACTCATCGGAGGACTTCTACCAGCCTGGCGGGCCGTGAAGGTCGACCCGGTTGAGATGCTGCGCTACGAATAATGCCTCGGCGAGTCCACAACTGGAGCCCAACACCTTTGAACTTCGCCTTCCTTCGATTTGCGATGCGAGGATTGACCCGCAGACCCGTCCCCACCCTCCTGGTCCTCTTTGCGTTGACGGTAGCGCTGGCATGCACCATGACCCTCCGCGCCGTTCTTGCCGGCATCGAAGAGCAAGTTGAAAACGACCTGAAAAGGGTCGGGCTCGATATCATCAACATTCACGTCAGCCCCAGCATGGAAAACATGTTCCAAAGCCCGCTTCATCTGGGGCATTGCGCCCGGTTCGAAGAGATCACCGGCGGCGAAGCCGCTCCTTTTCGAGTGACACTTGGAGTCGCAACCTCGATCGAGAATACGAACCCGACCCGGAGCATCGTTCTTGCGGTCCCCCCGGGCTGGAATCGGATGGTCCCGCTTGAATGGCTGGAGGGAGGCTTCTTCAAGGAAGGCGACCGTGACTCCTGTGTCCTGGATGAATGGGTCGCAAAACACCTGTCCCCGCAGGATTCCCTCGTCGGCAAAGAAATTCGGCTCATCTACGAGGGAAAAACTCGAGACGTGACGGTCAAGGGAGTCATGAAAGATCCCTTCGAGATACGAAGTCAGTTCGATGAGTTCGACTTTGTGGGATCGGCTCGCTCCCGGATGCTCGGCATGATGGAGTTCAAAAGCATCTATGTTCTCAACACCCAGCAAGACCCTGACTCCCCCATCCACGGAGCCATCGTCAAGATCCCAAAGGGCAAGGATCCCAGCCTGCTCGAAGACAAACTCATCGAGGAGTTCTCAACCCTCGGGGACTCGATCTGGATCTGGGCAAGGATATCCTGGGTAAGCCAGGTTCTTCGGGCGACCAACATCGGAACCTCGATTGCTCAGGCGGTCGGATTCATTGTTCTGATCGTTGTCGGTGTCATGGTCACGACCATCTCCCTTGTCGCGATCCGAGAACGATACCGGGAGATCGCGATCCGGCGTACCGAGGGAGGCCTTCGACTTGAAATCATCGGGCAACTCCTCACCGAAAATGTAATCCTCAGCGGTACGGCGGGAATCATTGCCATTTTGGCTTCACGCCTGGCGGGTACGATCATCGAAGCTCGCTATATCTCCTGGACTCCCGCTCACAAACCAGAAGACATCTTTATCGTCCTTGGACTTGGTCTCTTGCTGGGGGCATTTGCCACCATCCTCCCGGCCTACCGGGCCTCGTCCCTCGATCCCGTGGAGGTCCTACGTCTCGATTGATTCGCCTCGAAAACGTACACAAGATCTATCGCGACGGAGACCAGCAGGTCCACGCCTTGTCTCAGGTCAACCTGAACGTGGCTCGAGGAGAAACCCTGACCATCATGGGTCCGTCCGGATCAGGAAAATCGACTCTGCTCCATATCCTCGGCTGCCTGGATCGCCCCACCAAGGGGCGCTACCTCTTCGACGGAAAAGACGTTGCCGACTTCACCGAACCCGAGCTCGCAAGAACACGAAATAAACGCATCGGTTTCGTGTTTCAGTCCTTCAATCTTCTCGTGCGAGAGACGGCACTGGAAAACGTAACCTTGCCCCTTCTCTACGCAGGAGAAAGGCATCCTACGACTCGCGGGAAAGAGGCGCTTGATTCGGTCGGACTCTCCCATCGCTACGGTCACCGGCCAGGTCAACTCTCCGGTGGCGAGCAGCAAAGAGTTGCCATCGCCCGCGCCATCGTGAAGAACCCGGACATCATCCTCGCAGACGAACCTACCGGGAATCTGGACAGCCAGGTCGGTTCCCAGATCATGAAGATCTTCAAGAAGGTCAACGAGCAGGGGATATCACTCGTGATCATCACCCACAGTCGAGAGGTGGCCCGGTTCGGCGATCGAACGATCACGATTCGGGACGGGAAGATCGAATCGGCATGAACTGCTCTTCAAACAAGGCGGCTTTTCGGGCATAGATCATCGCCCGATCCCTCTCACCCCGACTCTCCAGAAATGTGGCCAGGTGCCGGGCAATCAGGAGGTAATCGTAGTTGCCCTCCACCTGAGCCGAATCATCCCAGATCTGGATGGCTTGGGCGAAGCAGGAGATGCTCTCTTCAGCCTGTCCACTCTCGTAGAAAACCCGGCCCAGGTCTTTCAAAGCCGACGCATTCGTAGGCTCGATCATGACCGAAAGCCCGAGCTCTTTGATGGCTCCTTCCACGTCACCCTGGTCGTACATCGCACACCCGAGACCGT
>JAJDCM010000173.1 GCA_029260825.1 Planctomycetota bacterium
CCCAACGCGTATGCTGAAGACTCTTGTAGTTTGACATGACTCCCTTTCGTGATGTCTTGAGCGGCTCACGGGGGGGAGTCTGCCATTCAAAAGACTTCCGCAAACGTCAAACCTTGGCTGCCTCCCCGGCAGAGCCGGGGGGACTCCCATATTGGTCTAGAATCGCGAGGGACTATTCTTTCTTTTTGGCCCTGGCATCCGCAACGATTTCCTTCACCCGGGCAAGTAGCGTCGGGCCATGATAAGGGATCCCATCTTTGATGGTCCACTCGATGGCGCCTCCGTGGCTCGCTTTTCCATCCACGTACAGGTCGGTTCCCGTGGGGTACAAGACCCGAAGGTTGGCAATCGGGTTCCCGTTGACAAGAGCCATATCGGCCTTGTAGCCCGGGCGAATCTGTCCCAAGATGTGTTCCTGACCAAGAACAGTAGCCCCGTTCAAGCTCGCGTGTTTCAAGACTTCGAGAGTTTGGAAGCCTGCTTCTTCTTGCAATTCAAGCTCTCGAAGAAAGCCAAAACCCTGCATCACATAAATGAACCCTGCATCCTCACCGGTCGTCACCATCCCTCCCATCCGGGAAAACTGGAGAACAGCGTCAAACCAGATCTGGTAGTTCTCACGCCAGTACACTTCGTCGGTGTTCGACCAGCCCATGAAGTAGGAACCGTGACTCCCAAGACTCGGCTCGAAGAACTCTTCAAGAGCCGGATGAAGATAGTCCTTGAACCAGGGTTTGTTCCTCGCTCGCACAACATCCCGGGATGCTTCGTAGATGGCAAACGTCGGGTCCCAGGCGACGTTGGCGTCGACCATCGCTTGCAAGACCTTCCTTAACTTCTCCGGATTCGCTTCCCGCCAGAGTCGCCCCGCATAGCGAAATCGATCGACCTCATTGCTGTAGGAAAAGTCCGCCGGAAACTTCTGCAACCCATCGAGAGCAGCATCGGGAATGCCGTACCAGTGCTCGATGCTGGTCATCCCCAGACGAATTGAATCCCACGCGTTTGTTTCTTCCACCCCGATGTGCGTGGTGGCGCGAAGCCCCAGACGATTGGCCTCTCCCATGGCAGCCTCGAGCAAATCCCGATCGAGGCTGTAAATCTTGAGGCCATCCGCACCCTTGCGGTGGAGCTCCCGGACCTTTTCCCGGATCTCATCCGGAGTCTCGGTGCGGGGAACCCAGGCATAGACAAAAACCCGGGGAGCGGGAATCTCTCCTCGGGCACTGAGCTCCTGGATTTCCAGGGTTCGGTCGAGCTTGCTCCCCACGTCTCGAATCGTGGTGATTCCCGAGGCGAGCCATAAGTTGAGAACGTACTCGACCGGCATCGGGTTGCCAAGGCGCTCTTCTTGGAGGTGCGCGTGCATGTTGATGAAACCGGGAACGATGAATTTCCCGGTTCCATCCAGAACCGTCTTCGGTGCCTGCTTTCCGCGAAAACGACCCACCCGATCGATCGTGTTTCCGGTCACCAGAACGTCGGTCGGCCCGGTGGGCGGGTTGCCATTTCCGCGGATCACCATGACATTGCGAACGAGCAAGCTTTCCGGGCGGACGCCATGAGACGGTGCAGGAACCCCGGCAAGATCAACTCCCGAGCCTTCGCTCTCCTGCGCGCCTACCGAGCCGACGAACAGCAGAAGCGGAGCCACCACGACCAAGAACTGCTTCACTAGGATCGACTCGACACGATGATGAGGTGGTACCCGAACGAGGTTTTCACCGGCTCGGAAACCGTGTTGATCGCGAGGTCACCGAAGACGACCGTGTCGAACTCAGGCACCATGCGCCCCTTGTCGAATTCACCAAGGCTACCGCCATCACTTCCGGAGGGACATTTGGAATGCTCCTTGGCAAGGCCGGCAAAGTCCTCACCACCCTCGATGCGGGTTTTCAGACCCAGGGCTTCGGCTTCCGTGGCGACCAAGATGTGGCTTGCTGATGCTCGTGGCATGGATTTCTCCTGTTCTTGAAAAGCTGGGATCGAGGCCAGGTCCGTCCATCGGACCAAAACCTTGGCGCCCACTCTAACACCGAAGCAGCCTCCAAAAAGAGAGGATTCACGGTTTTTCCCGAAGAACAAGTGGCCTATTTGCGACGTTTTGGCTTGCTGTGGTTCTTCTCCAGAAATCGGATCGCCTCCCGGATGCGAGCATGCACGTTTCCGGTCCAACCGTGACCACCCTCATAGGACTTGAACGCCACCCTTGCCCTGACCTTCATCAGAGACTTGTGTGCCTTTTCCGCCAGCGCAAAAGGGCAAACCTCATCTTCCGGCGAGTGTTCGATATAGAACGCGCGACCTCGTGCCTTCTTGAGCGAAGGCAGAACTCCCTCGCGGAACACCGATTGGGCGATATAGGCTCCCGTAACCTGAGTGCGATCTTGCAGAGAAATGGCATAGGAGGGCGGTCCTCCGGAAGACCAGCCCAGAGTGAAGATCCGACTCGGATTGATCGGGTGCTTCTTCCTCACATCCCGAATCAATGCTTCAATGAACTCTTCCGTGGTGAACTTCATCTTCGGTGCAGGGTTCCTCTTTGTGGGCCAGACCAGGCGTTTCGCCTGATCGGCCGTCCAGATCGGTGCTACTGCCTGAGCCACCAGATATTCCCTGGAAAGATCGTTCTTGTAGATGGCCTTGCAGAAGCTCTCAAATCCCTTTCCACCGTTTCCACCCGGAAGAATCACCAGCAGGCCAAGCCCATCCTTCGGATCCTTCTTGGCTTGCTCTGCCCCGATCAAGAAATATGTTTTCTTATCGTCCCCCCCGATCTTCATCTCTTTCGAGGACACCGAATCGTCTGCCAGCGCCCCTCCGACAAGAAGTGTCGTCAAAAGGAAAAATGCAAAACCCAGATAGCCCGTTATATTTTTCATGACCAGGATGTCCTTTCTCATTCCCCTAACCGTCCTTTCCAACCTGGCCTTCGATCCAATCGAACCCCCGGCCAATATCTTTGAACACATCCCCTCGCCAACCATGCCCCCCCTCATACTCCATCAACTTCACCCTTGCCTCACTCCGTGAAAGTTCGGCGACAGCGTCTCTTGCCATTCGAATCGGAATGAAATCCGCGGGGGAATGGTAGAGGAAATAAGCGTGCCCTTTTCCCCGATCAAGCGAAGGAAGGTCAGCCGGACGAAACACCGACATCGCAATGAACGAACCGGACACAAGAGAAGGGGATGCAAGAGAGATCGCGTAAGCCGCGGGCCCACCTGACGACCAGGAAAGAGTAAAGACTCCTTCCGAAGAAACAGGATAATCTTCTCCTATCTGATCGATCACAGAAGCAACAAAGTCTTCGGTCGAGAACCTCATCCCAGGCCAGGGACGATCGCGAGTCGGCCACACGATCTTGTCAAACTGAGTTTCGTCCCACCGAGGTGCAATGAGCTCGGCAACAAGGTAGTTCTCGTCAAAGACCTGATCATAGATTCTCTCCACAAAAGGAAGGAAATCAGCGCCGCCATCCCCACCTGGAATGACGATCACGAGCTTGTATCCCTCCTCGGGAGGGGCAACCGTTGCATCAGGACCAAGGAGGAAGAACCGTTTCTTCTCGTCCCCTCCGGCCGTTCTCTCCCTGGCGGTTTCGTAATTCACTGGCGAAACCGTACTCTTTTCCTGTTCCTGGCTTGATCGAGAGAGAACGGGTATCGAAAGAGAACTCACGGAGTCCGGGAATGCCTTGCGATTCTCATGCCACCAAAGTCGCCACCAGGCTCCATCGTGGGATTCATCGTAGGACACCTGAGTGAGATGCCGGAGGCCAAAGTAGCCCACTCCGTAGACCGTGGCATAGGTGCTGTCGAATTCGATCGCAGCGATCATCAACGGAATGCATCGAGGATCGCCGATGGTCCCCAGGGCCCGACTGTTGGCCCACAAGAGAGTGGGATCGGGCTTTCCCTGAGTCACGCTCTTTTTGAGTTGATTCATGAGTTCGTCGACCGCCCAACGATTCTGTTCCTGCCCCAGGGCTTCCAGGGCTGCTCCCCGAACGGTCGTCGGCACCCCGGGATCAAGCAGTGGGATCAGGATTTCTCGTTGAGCATCAGCCGGAAGCCGGAGATGACCCAGGCAACGAACCGCACTCCGAGCAATTCTGGTTTCCGGCGACCCGGAGAGTTTTCGAAGAAGCTGGGGAAGATCCGACTCTCCGGCCGCAATCCTTACTTCCTCAACATCTCGAAAGGCTGCCCAACCATCCGCGAGAATCTTGAGTTCCGCCAGCAAATCGGACCCTTCCGCGCTTAGAGACCTTTGGGTCCAATCCTGGAGACCATCGACCATCACTTCCGCAACCGCACGATGACGATTCGCTGCACAGAAATCCCTTCCCTGGTCTGGCCTTCCGGTGAAGTCTTGAAACGAGACCCGAGCCAAGAAACTCATCGCCCATTCCCGAGCCTTGTCATCTGGATCGGTGACTCCTAGACTCAAAACATCAAGCAGCCTCGGGTGCAGCCTTGCATGCAGGGGATAAGGAACCGCTGAATACCATGCTTTATAGACACAACGTCGTCCCAGAGAATTCGAAAGCCGGTGCCAGTTCGCAACGAGAATCTTGTACCCTTCCTCCGGAGGAAGATCCGCAAGGGAAAGAGCCAGCGAAAACGCTTCCTTGTAAGACCCTCTATTCATCTTTTCAAGGCGTTGTTCCCAGCTTTGATTCCCGGCACCTGGATCCACCGCGCCCACCTGCCGCCAGGTGACTAGCAAGCCCGTACAAAGCAAGAGAAGAAGACAGACACCCCTCTTTCCTCTCTCCTTCCGGCTTCTCACATCTATGTTCTTCATCGATCCTCTCCTGAATCGGTTATTCGGATTCCCAGATCAGTACCCGGCCATCTAGACTCGAGGACGCGATCTTCCGTCCATCTGCGCTGAAAGCGACACTGTCAACTCGCTTTTCGTGGCCACGAAGAATCAGAGCCAGCGAACCGGTCGCCGTATCCCATACCCGAACCGTTGAGTCCCATCCCCCCGAAGCAATTCGGCTCCCGTCGGGGCTTACCGCCACACACCGCACTCCTCCCCGGTGGCCTTGCAACACGGCAATTTCGTCCCCGTGTTGCGTGAAGACCCGAAGTGTTCCGTCAACGCTTGCCGTCACGAGGGTCTTCCCATCCGCTCCCCAGGAAAGAGAGTAGACCGAGGCATCGTGGGCACGAAACGAGTCGATGACGATTCCCTGGTCAACGTCCCACACGATCACGTTTCCACTTGTACTCGAGGATGCGATTCGCCGGCCATCCGGACTGAAGACCGCCGACAACACCGGAGAGTCATGTCCGGAGAACGTCTTCTCCAGGGTCCCGGACCGGGCATCCCACATCTTCAAGGTCTTATCTCGAGCACAGGTGAGAAGATGAGCTCCGCCGGAGTGAAAGGAAACCTGATGGATCATCGCCCGGTGGCCTTCGAACGATCGAAGAAGATCTCCCGACTCAAGGTCCCAGACCCGGACCATCCCTTTCCTGTCAGCAGAGGCAATCTGGCGGCCATCCGGACTCACGTCAACCGTGACCACGTCCCCCCCATGCCCCTCCAGGATTCGAGGCTCGGAAGTGGGATCGGTGATGGGCCAGATTCTGACGGTTTGATCACTTGCTCCCGAAACCACACGGTCACCATCGGGAGCAAACCGAACGGCCCAGACCTGGGAGTCGTGTCCGGAGAAACGGATAGCCGATTCCGATTCGTCGATATCCCAGAGCCGCACGGTCGAATCTCGACTCGCCGAAGCAATCAGGCGATTGCCAGGGCCAAGGGCTGCGGCATAGACCCGGTCCTCGTGACCCCGCAACGTCTTCATGAGGGTGCCGTGATCCGCCTCCCACATCTTGATCGTATGATCCGAGCCCGCCGTCAGAAGCCGGGTTCCTTCCAGGATAAAGCCGACCGAATAGATCCAGCTTCCGTGGCCCCGAATAGAATATTGAAGACTACCGTCAACAAGATCCCAGACCTTGATGGCTCCGTCGACCCCCCCACTAACAATTCGTAAGCCTTCCGGATCAAAGCCTACGGAAGGGATATACGCCGCGTGCCCGGAGAAACGGCGAAGAAGCAAACCTTCATCCGGATCCCAGACGCAAAGGCTGCCATCACCACCGCCCGAAACCAGAAGACGCCCATCCAAACTGAAAGCGAGGCTAAAGACACCACCGACCTGCTCCATTGAAACAAGTGATTTCCCGTCAGCATCCATATCGAAAACAAGGAGGCGTCCCGTCTCATCCCCGGCTGCGAGGAGATCTCCACCCGGGCTGAAGCCGACACAACGAAGAGAATTTTCCCGATCAAGGAGTGTATCGAGGAGAAGACCCGTCTCCGTGCTCCACAGGTGAAGCCTTCCGTCCTCTCCGCAGGAAGCGAGCATTTTCCCTGAAGGGTCAAAGACAATTCCTCGAACCGGTCCGGCGTGGGCCTCAATGTTATGAAGTTCATACCCGCTGGATACGTGCCACACACGGATCGATCCATCCTCTCCTGCGGTCGCAAGCTCCTGACCACCCGGGCTGATCTCCACGTCGAACACCGTTCCCTCATGACCCGACAACGTCCTCGAGCTCCGGTCGCTCAGCCACTGCAACCGATGCCATTCAAAACCTCGAAGCCCCGGCGGACATTCGTCCAGAAGCTGCTTGGTTCGCATGGCGTCATTGTCCTCCACCGCGTGTCTCGCCAGAAGAACTCGGTTGAAATAGAGACTCCTCTCCAGAAGCCGGCGCTCTTCTTCGGTTTCATCCCGGGCAGTCTGGGCCATGGTCGAAGCTTCGCTCGCCGCGTTGCGGTCGTTCACCGACGTGCGCCAGAAGAACAAGGAGAGAATCAGCCCGGCGGTTACCACAACCACGAAGCTAGCCGCGATCAATGCGGGCAACCAGTAGCGCCGAATCATTTTTCTCAGGAGATACAGAGAAGAATCTCGCTTGGCTTCGATGGGGAGACCATCGAGATAGCGTCGAATATCACGCGCAAGCTCACCGGCTGTCTGGTAGCGACGCTCTTTTTCCTTCTGAATACACGTGAGAACAATCGTTTCAACTTCATCTCCAAGCCCCCTGGTGATCTTTCGCGGAGGCACCGGAACTGCGCTCCTGATGTTCTCAAGAACGTCTCCAACATTCCCCGCGACTTCATAGGGGAAGCGGTTGGTGAGCATCTGATAAAGAACCACGCCCAGGCTGTAGACGTCGGTTCGTACGTCGATTCGATCCGGTCTCCCGTCTGCTTGCTCCGGGCTTGCCCAGGGCAGAGAGCCAACAAACTGGCCGGTGACGGTCAATTCACCTTGAGATGGACTCGCGGACGAGCTGAGCTTGGCCAGGCCAAAGTCCAGTACGTGGGGCTCACCGCTGCTGTCCACCCGGATGTTGCTGGGTTTCAGATCTCGGTGAATAATTCCATTTACATGGGCAGCATGAACCGCATCGCAAACCTTGGCAAGAAGGATCAGGCACTCGTCAACTTTGCGCTCGGTGCTTGCCATATAAACGTCAAGGGTTTGACCCGAGACATAATCCATGACGAAGAAATGGCAACCCGCGGCAACACCCGTATCTTGAATTGCCACGATGTTTGGATGCTGAAGTCGCCCCAGGATGTGAACCTCGCGCTCAAACCGGGCACGATCTCGAGCACCGGCAAACGGCCCCTCCTTCAACACTTTCACCGCTACGGATCGCTGAGTACTCTCCTGAACCGCCTGATAAACGACCCCCTGACCACCCCGATGAATCTCGCGAACAAGGCGATATCCGGTCAGAGCATCGGTCGGAAGATGGAAAGACCCGGCGCCCACTCGCCCCTGCACCGTCTGAGCCTGGCCCGCGCCAACCCGGCGAGCCTCTTCAAAGGCGGCTTCGATCAAGGGATCTTCCATCCCCTGTTTTTTCTGATCATCGTTCTTTGACGGTTTTGCCACCACAGCCACTCCTCCGGACATTGGTTCAATCGACAAGGCTCTAAGCGGAGACGGATCGCGTTACTTACGGGAGATCTTTTCTTTTTTCGATCCACTCCACAGACCCTGGCCGCCTCAGGAGCCGAGAATCTCCGCCAGACGGCGATGCGCGCGATTGCGAAGAAGGTAGGTTGCTCCCTGACTTCGCCCGAGGTGTTCAGAGACCTCCGCGATGGATCGATGCTCGAGATCGTAGAGCTGAACGACATCTCGATATACCTGGGGAAGCCCGGAAATCGCCTTTTGCATCAGGTCCAGGGTTTCATTCCGCATCGCGTGCTTGCTCGGGGTCGACCCGCTCCCGGTGAGGACCTGATCGTAAAGGGACTCGAGCGATTCCTCCCGAGCCAGACTCAGTGGCGCTTTCCCTCCACCCCGTTTCTCGGCGTCCAGGAGACGGATGGCGTCGGTCAAATTGTTCCGAGCGAGCCTCCTCAGCCAGGCGCCAAACGCCCCGCTCCCGGATGGCACAAAACCGGCGATCCCCAAGTAGACCTCGGTGTAGGTCTCCTGGAGGATATCCTCCTCCGAGAGGAGGGAGCTCAGGCGACGGGGTATTCTCCCGGCGAGAACTTTTCGCAGGCCCGGACCATGGAGGCGAAGAAGTTCACGAAGAGCGTCTTCGTCCGCTCCACGTGCACGATCAATCAAGATGTCTTCGTCCGCTTCCATGATGGCACCATCAACAAGAAAGAAACTCGGGAAGGAGGTCTCGAGTCCAAGGTTCTGCGGGTTAGCCCTCGGGATGGGCTAGACCCAACGATGGAGACCCCCAAACATTAACAGAACCTTCCGTCGGGTTGCCGTTTGACGCTAGAACCCGGCTCGCCTACAATGAAACGATTCTTCGAACTAGATGACACTTGGCACTCAAAAAGCCATGACAGCAATAAGGTTAGATCACTCGGCATGAACCCCTCTCAGCCCCAAGCAGTGACGAATCGAACAGAACCAGGGTCGGCCAAAACACCGCCATCCCTGGGCAAAGTCCTGCTCTTGAATCCCCCGGCCGAGGATCTCCTCATCCGGGACAACTACTGCAGCAAAACCACGAAGTCGAACGTGATCCCCCAGCCGCTGGACCTGATCATGCAAACCGGTCGGCTCGCCGAGCACTTTGAAATCGACGTCCTTGACTGCATCGTCACTCGCACATCCTTTGCCAACGCCCGGGAACGAATCCTCCGTTTCCAGCCCGACGTCATCTTCTTTCTCTCGGGTGCGATCTCCTGGATGGAGGATTTTCCGTTTCTCGAATCGGTAAAAAAAGAGCTTGGAGGCAAAACCATCCTTGTCGGGACCGGCGACATTTTCCTTGAAGATGGGGAACGCTGGCTCGTCGAGCACCCGTTCATCAATGCAGTCATCGGAGATTTCTCGAACAACGATGTGGTGAACTTCCTCCTCGAGAACGATGACGACCTGGAAAATATTGTCTACTATCGAAACACCGAGCTGCGAAAATCCGACAATAAACGGATCCGAAAAAAGCTCTTCGAAATGCCCCAGCCCCAGCACGATTTCTTTCAACACCCCGACTATCATTTCAGCTTCGTTCGAAAGAAACCCTGGGCCACGGTCATGACCGATTTTGGCTGCCCCTATCCTTGCACCTTCTGTGTGCAAAGCATGGTCGGAAGCAAGTACAGATCGGTCGAAAGCATCATGGAAGAGCTTCGAGGCCTTCACCAGAGAGGGATTCGCGAGATCTTCTTTCACGATCAAACCTGGGGCATTCACCGGCAACGCAATCTGGATCTCTGTGCCGCAATGGTGAAGGAAGACCTCGGCATGGGGTGGACAACGTTTACACGTGTCGACATCGTCGACGAAGAAGTGCTAAGAGGCTGGAAAGCCGCCGGCTGCCACACCCTGATGTTCGGGGTTGAGTTCGCCTCACCCGATATGCTGAAGCAATATCGCAAGGGCTACAAGCCGGATCAAATCATCAGTGGTCTCAATCTGACAAGGAAGCTCGGAATTCGTACCGTTGGCACGTTCCTTCTCGGTCTTCCGGAGGAAACCCGAGAGACTCTTGAAGCCACCATCGATCTTGCTTGCGATCTACCTCTTGACTTCGCCTCGTTTAACGTTGCTGTTCCAAGACACGGAACGCCGCTTCGAGGAGAGGCAAAGGATAAGGGCCTCATCACGGATGAAACGGTGATGGATCAAAGTGGCGCCTACGTCCTCATGCCCACCAACACTCTCAGCCGGGATGAAGTCTCCGTGGCCAAGACGAAGGCGAATCGGAAGTTTTACCTGCGCCCCTCCTATCTTCTCCGGCGCTTGCTTTCCCTCCGATCGTGGAGAGAGTTCCGCTGGCAAGTCAGCGAAGGATGGGCATTGCTGGCAAGGAACAAGTAGGGAGAGATCAAGTCCCAGATGGTCCTTTCATTCAGGAATTCATCCCTCCAGAAGATTGAGCGATCTCTTCTTTCCACTGCATGAAAAGGAATACTCGCTCCGCTCCACGGTTCCATCGACGGCAATAACCTCGATCGCCGCTGAAGCGGAACCGCACGAAACTTCCCAAAAGACTACCGTGGCCAGGGCATTCCCGCCCTGCAGATCGACAATCGATCCGTTGTCTCGAGTGGCCGTAAACTTCACCCTGCCGTTGATGTACAGGCAAGCGGAATCCATATCCGAAGGAAGGTAGGATCGAATCGTTAGCTGGAATTTCCGGCGAAGCACATTACCGGTCGAATCCGTTTCCACGCCGGGCAACTGACTCACTTTGATGGTCGGAAGAATGTTCTTCAGGGCAAACCCTCGAGGCACATCAAAGATTCCGCCCACACAGGAGTATCTAATGAACTCACTCGTGATTTCGTCGACACTGGCCACACGAGGCTCAATCATCGTGTAGTTCATTCCCGAGTGGTCGATCGCCCTCTCAAAGCCAAACTCACAATCGGCCAGAGCCTTGGTCGGCCTCAAAAACCCAAGGGCAATCGCATTGAACATAAATCCAAAAACCAAAACGCAGGCGACGATGGCAATCCATCTCTTCTTCATTCTTGGTTCTCCGACTCCCGGACATACTTCAGGAATTGGACGAGTCCAGCAGATTCCCTTCCTCATCGACGATCCACATCCGGCATTCTCCCGCCGGTACCGCCTCCAATACTCCTGCCTTCGCTCCATATTCCCCAAGATCGAATTCGGTCTCGGACGACCGCTCATTCACCGCGACGATGAGACACGCCTTCGAAAAACGCAAAGACCTCACGAACAATCCCACATCTTTTGCCTTCGGGATCGGTATCGAAACTTCCCGAAGGCTCTTCTCGTAGCACGTCCTGAGAAACGGATGGCTCTCTGCCCATTCAAGGGGAGGTCCGTAATGGAGGATTGCACCCTTTCCGTGCTGGATCCGCCGCAGACCGGTAACATCACTATCATACCAGGATTCCACGACTCCAAGAGAGTAGCGTAGACCATCGCTCTCACCTCCGCCATCTCCCACAATCGACCGCACAAAGGAAAGAGCCCGCTTCTTGGTTGAAATCCGAACCGCGGGCCGCCCCGCATCATCCACCTCAAAATAGCCAGAGCAATGCAGCACGCTCCCTGCACTCACCTTTTTCATCACATCCGCCCAGGCCTTCTCGGAGATACCCCGGCAAGCCGGCAAGATGATCAGCCCCGGGCTCCCCAGTTCTTTGGTTCGATGCTCGGAGACAACCTGAAATGGAACTCCGATCTCTTTGGCAAGAATGTCCACACTGCGCTGGGTACCACTTGCCTGCAAGCCACGAGGTGTATAGTGATCGCTACTTGGAAAGATCAACGCAACATCCGGCTCCTCAAACCCTGTCAGATGCTGCCGGTTGCGAGCAAAGAAGCCAGCAAAACGCCTCATCACCTCATGCTCAGGCTTGTAACTTCCGTCGACTCGCTTGAAACCGATCCCAACTTCGTTGTCCAGATTCATGTAGGGATTGACTTCATAACACCACTGAACAACTCCAAAGGACCCGGCCCCAAAAGCGTATCCAATTTTTCGGGAAAGGAGCTTTGCGCTGGTTTCACGACTCCGGATGGCCTCTCCCGACAGAAGCTCTCGCTGCATCATTCCGGTTTCGCTGACGAGCATCGGCTTTGACCGAACCTTGGCCAGGAGGCCGTCCCAGAGAAGAACGTCATTTTTCCACCAGGTGTGGACGGACGTATAGGAGACGAGATCATGGTGAAAAAGAGGACTTGGACGATCATAAAGACCTCCTTCGTCCTGCCCCACCGTGATCATCGCGGACGAGCCAGCTTGTCGTATTGAACGGTTCATCTCCCTCATCCAGTCGGCAAACGCTTCCTGAGCAAACAAGATGTATTCCTTGGCCCTGTAGGGTCGATGATTCTCCATCGCATGTCGCTCGGAAAAATCCGCGTCGACTGGAACTCCGATCGATTCCCCGGGAAGAAGTCGCCACCGGTCCCGCACTCGATCTTCCCAGGTCACCCCGTCGATCTCCGATTGCCCGTACCTCTTCTCCAGCCAGCCAAGAAAAGCCTCGTGCTCGTAACGATCCCCATTCGGACGACAGAGCCAGAGTTTATCGGGAGAAGCAAACGAGGGCTCATTGATGAGATCCCACAGCATTTCCTTTGCCTTCGCGAATCGACTCACGACCGCCGAAATATAGGCCTTTTGCCCCTCAATCGACCGGGGATCAAAATAGGGACTCTCCCCGGAAAACGACTCGGGAACGAACGAAAAGAATGTGAAGAGAATCGGGATTCCGTGCCGCCGCGCACCGAGATAATAGGCCTCAAGAGCCCGAAGCCAGGCCTCATCGACCACATGCGGATCAAGAGAGATCTTCCTGAACCCGGACCAGATGCCGGTTCGAACGAAGTTCATCTTGAGAGAGGCAAGCTCGGCGAAAGTGTCATCCCAGACCGCAGCGTTGGGCTCAAACAAGAACTTGCGATGAACCGTTGACGACATGGTCGTTGTTCCGATGACCGGTTCAGGAATCCGATTTCGACGTAAGGTATAACTGTCCACGTCAAGATCATCTCCCGACTCGAACAGCTCACGATCCATGATCCAGAACCCGGTCGTCGCTTCGGGAAGATCCTGCCCAACGACCCGAACTCGATAAAGCCCAGGCTTTCCCGAGATGGGCAAGGGCACTCTCGTCGTCCCATGCTTCCCAATACGCAGGCGAATCCCTTCCACCGTCTTCGCCGGAACAGACCCGGTTCCGCCCCCATGCTTTGGCATGGGACCGGTCACCCTCACACTCAATTCGTACTCCCGAACCGCTGCCGCTTCCGGACGATGAAGTCGGACCAGAACAGACGGCTGCTCCCCTTCATGAAAACAACCGAACGTCGGGTCGACTCGAAAATCGAGGGCCGGGCGGGATGCTTCGGCGAGCAAATAGTCGAGTTCCGCACCCACAGGTAGCTCGGAAGCGAGATGAAAAACCCAGCGCCCCCCCGAATACCGACCGCGCAATCGGTCGATGGCATAGCTTGACGCAGCAAGCGGAAAACGTGGGTCTTTTCCCGGAAGCCTCAGATGAGCCAAGGGACGGAGGATCCCGTCCCGAGATCCAGGAGCACCATCTTCGTTCTCAAAATCCTTGGTGTCACTCAGTCTCGGCTCGAGCACAGCGACCCATGCGGCTTCCCCCAGGACACGTGGAGCCGGTACACCCGCCCCGCTCCCGAAGGAAAGTTGGGCTTCACCGGCAGGGAGCCGATAGGCCTGATTGAGTCGAAGCTCCTTGAGCATGGAAACCGTTCGTGCTTGCACAACCCGAGCACCAGGCTTCCCCACCACCGGACGGGTGAAGGGCTCCCCCCCCAGATACAGGAAAGATCCACCTTCTTCCACGAAACGAATGAAGTCGGGCCAAAGCTCGGCCGGAAATGTCGAGCCATGCCGCCAGACGAGCACTCTTCCCGGTACCAGCTCACGGGATAGTTCGGCAATACTCTCGATCTTGAGAGCACCAGGGATTTCGGGCAGACTCCCTTCAACATCCATGCTGGGAAAACCTGGCTCGGCGAAAACCACAAACGTCTGAACAAGGACGGCAAACAGTGCTGAGAGCAACAAAAGACCTCCGAAAGGCTTGACACCGCTCTAAAACGATGGAAGAAGGAACCAATCTTACCCTGGAATTCGCCTGCACAAGAGGTAAACCCAACACATTTCCTGCGTGCCCTTCAAGTCCATGCTTCGATCTATTCTCAACACTTATCGAGAGTCATTTGCCGGGTTGCCCCGCAATGTCTGGATCCTCGCCTTCGTGCTCTTCATCAACCGCATGGGCGCAATGGTGCTGCCCTTCCTTGCCCTCTACGCCAATCGAGAACTCGGCTTCTCGTACGAAGAGACCGGTTCCCTGGTTGCCATCTACGGCATCGGGTCGATCGCCGGCTCCTTCCTCGGGGGAAAGCTGTGCACTCGCTTCGGATCAACTCAGATCCAGACCGCCTCCCTGCTATTGACCGCGGGAGGCTTTCTGCTCTTGCTCGTCCCGACTACTTTCGCGGGCATGTCCGGATGCCTCATTCTCCTCAGCATCGTTGCCGAAGCCCTCCGACCGGCAAGCACGACCGCCACCACCGAAGAATCACCCCCCGAACTCCACGCCCGAGCTCTTGCTCTCAATCGACTCGCGGTAAATCTTGGAATGAGCGTAGGTCCGGTTCTTGGCGGCTTCATTGCTCTCCATGATTATCGTCTCCTCTTTTACGTTGATGCGTCAACCTGTGTCGCGGCAGCCATCTTCCTCCTGCTTCTCTTCCGAAACCCAAAAGCCCAGACCAGGGAAGAACGCGCCGTCCACCCGAAGAAACACAGCTCACCCATTCGAGACTTCCAGTTCCTCATCATGCTCTTCCTGATTGGATTGAATGCTCTGGTTTTCTTTCAAATGATGGTGACATTTCCACTGTATCTGGGTGACTACTACGGGCTCGATGAATCGAAATACGGCATGCTCTTTGCCATTAATACGACTCTCATCGTCCTCTTCGAAATGGTCCTGATCCACAAAGCAGAGGGCTGGAATCTGCTCCGGACAATCGGCTGGGGATCCCTCTTCAGCTGTCTCGGATTCGGAATCCTGCCGTTCGGGAGCTCCTTTGCCTTCGGAGCCGTTGCGATGGTTATCATCACCGTGGGAGAAATGCTGGCCATGCCCCTCAGCGCCGCCTACGTTGCGTCAAGATCTTCCGCTCACAACCGAGGAGTCTACATGGGGCTTTTCGCGGCGACCTACTCGTGCGCAATGGTGATCGGACCTGCAGTCGGAACACAGATCTATGCAATCGACCCGAACTACGTCTGGTACACAAGCCTTGGCTTCGCCGTCGTCACCTGGGCCGGTTTCTACGCTCTTGCCGCTTTCGAGAAAAGAAAGGGTCACTCCCCCACTGCATAGCCATTCAGTTCCGAACCCAGGCCACCAGTGAGCTTTGGTTTCCCGGCCTCTTTCGTGATGCCCACCCAGTAGCCCTTGAATCCCCTTTGCTCGGCCTGGCTGAGCTCGGTCACGGGCTGCCCCATCGCTCGGACCACAGAAAGAACCTCATCGGAAAAAACACCGGCCGCGACAGCCTGCTGATAATGCTTGGAGACCCCATCACGCTCCACTCCAAACAACATTCCCAGGAAGAACGGGGACTCGGCCGCCGCCTTGGGCCCAAGTCCTTGATCAAGGACCTGATGAACACATTGAAGCGAGACCTCATGAAGGCTCCTGCCAATACTGCTACAAGCCAGCACAAGCTCTTCATCTTTTAGAAAAAGCAGCGGGTTCATCTCGTTTGGTACGCGCCCTCCCGGTCCCGCCGTTCTCATCTTTGCCTGCTGAAAACAAGCGGAGTCCGGAATGGAGACTCCGTTGACAAAGATCCCGGTTGCTCCCCACGCGGTCGTGTTGATGGTGTGAGTCAAAGCGACCACATTCCCCTGACTGTCCACCGCCACGATTGCATCGGAATGACCGCCGCTCTCTTCCCGCTCCGGACCAACTCCCGTATCCAGCAGCTCTTCAGCTTGCGGCATGCCCTGAAACTTCTGAATCCAACCCGGAGTCTTCATCTTAGCCCAAAAGGCATCTGCGTTCTTCTTCGAGACCCTCTCCTCCGGCGTGAACGACAGATCCGGAAAGAGATATTTCAGATAGGGCGAAGGAGAATAGGAAATCAGATTCCCCATCCGAGCAACCTGGATCATCCAGTAAAGAGCCTTCCCATCTTCAGGATAGGCGCCGAGCTCGCCTAAATTGGCAAGCTCCAGAAAATTGAGAGCTTCGATTGCATGGAGCGCACCCGAAGAGCTACTCCCGGTTCCGTAGACATCGACACCCCGATACGACGTGGTCAGGGGCTGGGCCCATGTCGGTGAATAGCTTTTCATATCCTGAAGAGTGATTCTTCCCCCTTCGCTCTGAATCGTCTCCACGAAGTTCCTGGCCCACTCTCCGGAGTACATGTAGCTCGCACCCTTTAGCGACACGCTGCGAAGAGTTTGGGCGAGCAATGGCTGGCGAAACGTGTAGCCGGATGGAAAGGTCTCACTCCCCTGATCAAAGAAGATCTGACGGGTTTCCTTGCGGCGAGCGAGAACCTTGGTGCGGGACTTCATGAAGCCGCCAAGAACCGGATCAAGTGGAAAACCATTCTCGGCCAGATAGATGGACGGCTCGAACAGCGTGTAAAACGGAAGCTTCCCGAAGCGACCGTGGGCCGCGCCTACTCCCGCCATGAAGCCGGGAATCAAGGCACTTCGACCGCTCGGGACTCCGCTTGGAGGAATGCTTTCGGGTTTACTCTCACCCAAGGGTACATCGTAGCCGGCGTCCAAAGCGTAGACGATCCCGGACTCCTTTTCGAAGATCACCATGGAGAGAATGCCGGCGTAGCTGTTCCAGCAACCGGCAGACAAAGCGATCTGGGTGAGCGCCGTCGTGAGCGCCATATCGACCGCACTTCCACCGGCACCGTGCGCGGCGAGACCCGCTCGAACCGCAAGCGCACCGGATGTGCCCACGATCATCGCCTTTTCACCCTCCGCCTCAGGCTTCCTGGAAAACCAGCTTCGGTTGAGGCCAAGATACTTATCAAGCTCGCCATCCGGCCAGAGGGCAGGCGAGAGAACCTCCGGCAACTGACGCTCGCCCGAGGTCGGCTCGTCCTCCTGCGCTTGCGCAGCATGTCCCGAAACGAAAAGGCTCAAGAAGAAGACAACCGGAGAGAAAACCACTTTCATGGGCCTACCTATCAGGGGTTGAGTAGAGTGCAATCATAGGATTACCAGCATGACCCGGAAAAGCTCCGGGTGCAAGGGGCCGAATACGGACTACTTGAGCTTCTTTCACAGCCGAGGAACAGAAATATCCAGGTCCTGGACGAAAGCCATCCGTATAGAGGTAGATCGGGATGAGAATTGTAGAAACGGGAGGGGCAAACTGAGGTAACCTTTGATTCGGGTGGAAAGAAGAATGATTCGGGAGTTTGGTCAATGAAACGGACATACATGATAACGGGGGTCATTCTAGCCCTTTTGGGAGCTGGAATGTCGGTCAACTTTGCGGCCGAGAGCCCGGATCCGATGGCCCCTCGCGCTGAAATCCGTTACGTCTCTCCTGCTCCTCCATACGGCCTGCCTCAAACCATCGAAGACCTGGAAAACGATCCGGTAACCCCGGAGCAACTTCGTCTCGGAAAAAATCTGTTCTTCGATACGATCCTCTCGGACGATCGCACGATCGCCTGTGCAAGTTGTCATCGACCCGACCATGGTTTCGCAAGCCCGGACGCAAAGTCTCCCGGAGTCCATGGCCAGGTCACGCTCCGAAACGCCCCCACACTCTTCAACCGAGCTCTGGCGAAAAGCTTCATGTGGGACGGCCGGATCGCAACCCTGGAAGAGCAGGTGCTCAACCCGATCATCGACGAACGTGAAATGGGCCTACCTCTGGAGGAGGCTGTCTCTCGGCTCAAACAATCGACGACCTACTCCCAGGCGTTTCAGTTGGCTTACAAGAATGGGGTGACCCAGGAGAATCTCGCCAGAGCGCTGGCCGGTTTCACCCGACGCATCTGGCTCGGAAATAGCCCGGTTGACCATTTCGTGGATGGAAATGTCGGACACCTTTCCGTGGAGGCTCGCACGGGTATGTGGATCTTCGAAAGCAAAGGACAGTGCTGGAGATGTCATACCCCTCCGAGCTTTGCCGACGAGGACTTTCACAATACCGGAGTTGGAGTGCGAAACGGAGTCGCCGAGCCCGGTCGGGAAGCCATCACCAAGAACCCCGAAGATCGAGGGAAATTCAAGACCCCCACCCTGAGAGGCCTCACCCTTACGCCGCCCTATATGCATGACGGGAGTCTCACCACCCTGGAAGAAGTGGTAGAATTCTACCGTAAAGGGGGAGAACCCAACCCCAATCTCGATCGGCACATCCAGCCTCTTGATCTCTCGGACGACGATGCTCGGAATCTCGTCGAGTTCTTGAAGGCCCTGTCGATCACCGTCGATCCGCCTGAAAACCAGTGACCGCGGAGGATAGTCATGATTCGCCCCGCTATCGTTTTTCTAGTTCTTTTCGCCACTCTTGCCGCGCCCCAGCTTCTGGCCGACGACCTACGGGATGAAATCGTTCTGAAGAACGGAAAGAAGCTGCAGGGGCGCATTCTTGTCGAGACAGCCGACAAGATCCAGCTCCTTACGGGCACCAAGAAGAAATGGATCGACAAGAAGACCATCAGAGATTTTCAGAGCATTCGAGGTGCTCTGCAGAAGGTGGTGCAAAAGTACATCGGACTGCGAGAGAACACGAAAGAAGAACTTCTTTCT
>JAJDCM010000174.1 GCA_029260825.1 Planctomycetota bacterium
TCCAGGAAGAGAGTACCTCCATCGGCCTGCTCGAATCGACCCGCCCTACTTGTCGTCGCACCGGTAAAGGAGCCCTTCTCGTGTCCAAAAAGCTCACTTTCGATCAAACCCTCCGGGATAGCCCCACAATTGACGGCAACAAAAGGAGCGCTCCGTCTCGGGCTCTCGGCATGGACTGCTCGAGCTGCAACTTCTTTTCCCGTGCCACTGCCCCCCGTCAACAAAAGGGTCACGTCACTCTGAGCCGCCTTGCCAAGGAGGGCAATCGACTTCTTGATTGCCGAAGACTCTCCAAGAATTCGCCCGAAACCGTCCCCGCTCCGAAGTTCACTGGTGAGCAACTCCACTCGAGACTTGAGCATCCCCTGGGTCAAGGCATTACGAACTGACGTGACCACGCGAGTGGAATCAAACGGTTTCTGGACGTAATCAAAAGCGCCGAGCCGCATGCAGTCGACCACATCCGTTACGCCGGTTGACGACGTCAAGACAACCACAGGAAGCCCGGGTCGAGTCTCCTGAATCTTCTGCAAGATCTCTTTACCTGACATCTCGGGCATATAGAGGTCCAGAACAACCGCGGCGGGATTCTCCTGCTGCAGCAGCTTGAGTCCGGTCGCCCCGTCCTTGGCGAGGATGGTTTGCATGCCGGCTTTTTCCAGGCCCGCTTGCACAAGCCTACGTAAACCCGCGTCGTCATCGATGATGAGGATCTGGCCGTTCATTTCCGGGCGTTCACTCTATAGAGGGTAGACAGATCGGAGGCACGTCGCCACCATCGTCAGAATCAGAGCGAAACCATGAGAAATTTGCCCGATCGGGCGCTAACCGCCGACGACGGGTACGGCAAGAATTCCGTTCGTAACGCTTGCTGGCACCTCCGCCGCCGATCCTGGGTCATAAATGAGACCTTGGATGAAAAACCGACCGACCACCGGAAGCCCGGAGGGTCGATCGAAGAAGACCGAGGGGGCTGGCTCCGAATCCCGGTTCGGGCTACCGAGGTGTCGAAAACGTCCGGCGTTGTTCCAGATGACTCGAGGCTCAGGACTTCCCCCGGTGATCGGCAAGGGAAATGCAGAGTGACCGAGATCGAGGGGCAACTGACGAAAACTGAGGGCGGTAGGATCCTGCGGCCACAGGTACACGGCAAACGGCGCCAATCCACCCGATGGAATAGCTGGCGGCTTCCTCATCTCGAGAGCGAAGGACTCAAGGACGTCGTAGCTCACGATCCGTTCAATACTCGTTCCTGACGAACCGTTCAGAAAAAGAACGTCCGCGATCGCCCCCCTCGCTGCGTTGACCGTCCCCAGACGAATCCCCGGATCCAGAACCGCAAGGTGGAGAAGAACATCATCAATGTCAGAATCAGCATTCAAGTCCATCGCCCCCTGAGATCTCTCGATCACCGGAAACGCTACAAAAGTACGGCTCACCGTCACGGTCGTCGTCGCCAGGGAAAGGTTCGTCACCTGATTCGAAACACGATGATACACGTGAGCCACTTGATCGATCCCATCCCCATCCCCGTTGAGGTCTTCACCCTGATAGGCTTCGAACGCCATGAATGCCGCTGTTCCGTCAGAAGCCTCCGGACCGGGAAGCTGACGCTGAGGTCTTGGACCTGATGCTTCAGATGCTCGGCCCGTGTTGATCAGATGTCGACGGGGCCCATCATAGAGAAAAACGACCTGGTCAAAAAAATCACCGTCCATGTTGAGATCAACTCCGATTTCCTGGACTCCCAGGAGAAGAAGATCCTCGTCCGTGATCGCCAGAATCGTTCCAGGAACCCCCAGGTCATCGACCTGCCCCGTCACGAAATCGTAAACCGCAACGGAAGTCGTCACGGGACCGGGAGTTTGAACCGCAACAAGATGATCGTTCAACTTGATCGTTCCAAATCCAACCATGGTGACGAAGAGATTTGTAATCTCGCCAGTTGCTGCATCGAAGAGATGAAGGACCGTTCCGGTGGTGCTTCCGTCACCGTCCAGATCCACTCCCTGCTCCGTAACGTTCATGACGATCTTGCCACCGTGAGCCCCAAAAGAGCTGACGTTCACGGGGAGAATTCGGGTTGCGCCGGTTTTTGGATTCGAGACGAACGGAAAGATGTCGATCGCATCCCCGTCACCATTCAGATCTCGTCCCTCCAGATACTCGGAGACCGTGGCAAAAACAATCCCCTCGGCGACGGCTCCTTCGAGCCCAGAAATCCCCAGGTTGGTGACGGAAGAAGAATCGACGTCATAGTAGTGAAGAACCAGATCGGCGAAATCCCGGTCACCGTTCAAGTCTGTTCGTCCCTGACCGTTCTCCGGCACAAGAAAGGCAAGAATACCTTCACTGAAACCAATGATCCTTCCAAAGAAGCCGACGTTTCTTAGCGACCCCAGAAGGGGTTCATAGACAAACACCACTTCATCGTTCGCGTCGAGATCCCCGTTGAGATCCTGGTTCCCGTGAAATGTCTCACTCACCAAGAAGGCCAGCCGATTGTCGGAGAGGATGCCCCCGGAGCTGCACGCGACACCCAGGTTTTCGACGGTACCGGAGACAACATCCACAACATGGATGACCAGATCCTGGCTGTCCCCATCCCCATTCAGATCGCGAGCGCCTTCAAAGAGTTCACTCACCAGAAACGGGACGAACCGATCTCTCTCCTCGGGGCGGCTGATCGATTCAATCGACACGCCCAGGTTGATCCGAGTCCCGGAATGAATATCGTGAAGGTGGAGAACCCGATCGAAAAGATCACCGTCATTGTTGAGATCAACCCCATCCCCCTGCTCCATCACCGGAATCAGGAGTCGGTTTCCTCGAACAAATACGGGGGGGCCCCGATGAGGTTCAACACAGACTCCAAGGTTCAGAACCTGGGGTGGAGCAACGACCGGCTCTCTAGTTTGGCCGGCCTGAGCGGAAGAGCCGGAAAACAACCCGGAGCCGCAAAGAAGGAATAGAAGGCCGAAGAAGCAGATCGAAGGCTGGGGATGTGAGTTTCGATTCCTGAAGGCATTCAAACACCCGTTTGTCATGGCAAGATCTCCTACGGGGTCAATGAGCTCATCAGGATGGCATCCTTTATTATGCATCATCCAGGGCATCGACTGCAAGCCTGCCGTTCCCCCGGGCCGCAACACCAAGTAGAATCTCTTTCATGCTCCGAAACCCCATGCCCCTGGCCCTGCTACTCATCGCATCCCTGGCCCTTTCAACTGTTGCCCTTGGCGACGAATTGACCTTCACCGCATCGGTGGACGAAGCCGTCGAAAAAGGAGTCGCCTGGCTCCTGAACACCCAACAGGCCGACGGGTCCTGGCTCGGCCCGGACTATCGCCTTTACTATGGAATGACCGCGTTTGCCACCTACACACTTCTCAAGTGCGGATTTCCGACGGATCACCCCGCAGTTCGAGCGGGGGCAGTCTACACAGCCCACCGCCCATGCACACGAACCTATGATGCAGCTTGCGTTCTCATGGCACTTCAAGCTCTTGGATCCGAACGGCCAAAGAAGCTCGCCAAACCGATAACCTTGTTCCTGATTGACAACATGGGCAACGGAAGCCGAGGAAAAAACCTATGGGGTTATCCGTTTGGGTTACACGGAGAAGGGCCCGCGACCAATCTGGATCTATCCAACACTCAATACGCTCTTCTAGGCTTGAGGGCCGCCGCGGGAATCGGAGTCCATGTCCCCGGACCGGTCTGGGAAGAAACCGCACTGACACTCCTTGATTTGCAGCGGCCGGACGGAAGCTTCATCTACAAGCCGGGACGAAACGTAACCGCCTCCATGACGGTAGCCGGAATGGCAAGTCTCCTGATGTGCAAACAGGCGCTTGCTCGTTACCGGGGAAAGGCCCGCATCTGCCGGAGAATCGAAGACGCTGTCAAAACCGGGCTCCTTCTTTGTACCAGCGCCCAGCCCTACCTCATGAACGCCGGCACTTTTGCCCGTCCTCAAGATATCGAAGTCCGGATCAATCAGGGCCGCCCCTTGAAGATCACCCTTCATGATTCCGTCCGGCGAAAACAGACCCTTGTCTTCAAGAAGACGAAAGTGCGCTCCCTTCAAATCGCCATCAAAAGCGTCTACCTGGGAACAACATACCCAAGAAACGGGGGCTTTCGTGAGATCGAACTTTACTGTGATCTGAATCCCGAGGTGGATCCCATGCAACCGTTCGACCGGGAGAAATCTTCACTCCTTCGGGGCAAGGGAGAAGACAGGGTTTCCTGGAAGTATGTTGAAAAGACGCCATCGCCGTCGTGGATGAATCCTGACTTTGCTGATGGAGCATGGAATCGAGCCGAGGCGCCCTTCGGAGCAAACCTCAAGGGTCGCGAACTCAGCCCGTGGACCGGAACCGACATCTGGTTGCGGCGCTCGTTTTTCTTGACTGCCATTCCGGACTCCCCACTTCTTTTGCAGGTTGCCAGCGACGATCGAGCGGAAATCTACCTGAACGGTGTCCTGGCAGGAAAAATCGAGGTCTACACAAAGGGACAGTACCGCAAGTTTGCGGTAGACGAAGAGGCGAGCAAAACCCTGAAAACCGGCAAAAACACGATCGCGGTCCACGCAAAGAACATCGGCGGCGCCTCTCTCATCGACGTGTTTCTACTGAATGTTCATGCCCCGTAGTCCTCCGGAGCTTCCGCCCTCTCGACAAATGGTCCCGGGGCCGCTATTCTTCTCAACACTCTGCACTGGCGATCTTCCCTTCATCTGAAAAAAGCTAGCTATCCATCATGCGAATACTTGTGGTTGTGCATCTGTTTCCTCCCAAGGACTCGGCAGGCACGGAAGTCTATACCCGGAATCTCTCCCACGAGTTCAAAAGGCGTGGCAACGAGGTTTTTGTCTACCACACGGAACGCGACCCTGATCGACCCCAATATGAGTTAACTCGGGTCGAAAACGATGGTCTTCCCACGTTCCGTGCCATCCACAACTACAGATTTCAAACGTTTCGGGACACCTACTGGGACGAACGGATGGAGGAAAACTTCCGGGAAATCCTCGCCGAGGTCAAACCCGATGTGGTTCACTGCCAGCATCTCCACCTTCACAGCATGGGCTACCTCACCATCCTGGAAGAGCTGAATATTCCAGTCATTTACACCCTCGCTGAATACCTGCTCCTTTGCCCCCGAAACGGGTGGCTCATCAGACCGGATTATTCCCTGTGTGATGGCCCCACTCCACGCCAGTGTGGCCACTGCACCCTGGGGTTACCCCCTCCCAACAAAACGATCCTGCCCCAACGTTTGGATCGATTTCTGGGAAAACTCAAGCAACGGATCGGAATGAGAGACGTGCGCTACGTGGAGGCAAATCGCCAACGCAATCAGGAAATCAAGGAACAGCTCGCCAAGGTGGATCTTTTCATCGCGCCTTCAATGTTTCTTCGAGATCAATTCCTGAAGAACGAGATGATTGAAAAAGACCGCATCATCCACTCCGACTATGGATTTCGCGTCAAGGAAATGCTGGCGCTCAAGAAGGATGGAGCTCCCAAGAAAAATAGCGGACCGCTGCGCATCGGGTTCACCGGAGCCATCTCCGTGTGGAAAGGAGTCGACGTTCTGGTCGAAGCCATGAGCGGGATTTCCGAATCCGAGGCCGTCTGCGAGATTTACGGAGACCTTGACGCTTTCCCCCCGTTTGTAAAACGCCTTCGTCAACTTGCTACCCGGGGAAACGTTCATTTCAAGGGGCGCTTCGACAATACAAAGATTGCGGAGGTTCTTGACCGTTTTGATGTCCTCGTGGTTCCATCGATCTGGTTTGAAAATTCTCCCCTCACCATTCATGAAGCCTTCCTTTATGGAGTACCGGTGATTACCAGTGGCGAGGGAGGAATGGCCGAGCTTGTAGAAGACGGAGTGAACGGACTTCATTTTCGCCTCGGAGACAAAAATGACCTACAAGCCAAGATTCAACGGCTCGTCAATGAGCCTGAACTCCTCTCAACGCTCCGATCCAACATGCCGATGATCAAAGACATCGAAGACGACGCCCGCCACATGGAACAGCATTTCCAGGCCCTACTCGACGGAAAGAAACCGGTGGCATGAAGACTCACTCCATGACCAATGAGCACCTCGACACCCGACCCTCATGACGAGTCTCGCTCAAACCAATCCGGCCGCCAAAGTCAGCGTGGTGATCCCGACCCTGAATGGTGGTCCACTTTTTCGCGAAGTGCTAGAAGCGGTGTTCGCTCAGGAATGTCCTTTTCCCTACGAGGTCATCTGCATCGACTCCGGATCGACAGATGGAACCGCCGAGCATTCCCGGGACATGGGAGCACGGGTCATCAACATCCCCAGGTCGACTTTTAATCACGGGCTGACTCGAAATCTCGGGATTGAAGAGAGCCAGGCGGATTTCGTAGCCCTTCTTGTTCAAGACGCGACACCCGTCGACTCAAAGTGGCTCTTCTACCTGACTCAAGCACTCCTCGATGATGAAAATGCGGCCGGCGCCTACAGTCGGCAGGTTCCTCGGGACGACTGCAATCCATTTATTCGAGGAAGGCTTCTTGCTTGGGCAGCCGGGATGAAAGACAAGGTGACCCAAAAGGTGGGCGCGGAGGAGTGGGAGACGCTCGAGCCTCTCGAACGACTCGGCCGCATCGCATTCGACGATGTTGCATCCATGGTGCGTCGCTCCATCTGGAAAGAATTTCCCTATCTGAAGCGAGACTTTGGCGAGGACCTTTGTTTTGCCAAAAGGACCATCCTTGCCGGTCACCACATCGTTTTCGAGCCACGCTCTCAGGTCATCCACTCCCATAACAATTCCATCTGGTACGAAATGCGGCGGCTTTATTCCGATCACGACAACCTACACGATATGGTCGGTCTTCGGCAGGTCCCGAGCTTCAAAGAGGCACTTCGAGCCATCAAGCTCGGCATCAAGCATTGGGCGCGAGAAGTCAAGATGGACGACCGTCTGGGGTTCTTCGCCAGAAAATGGTGGCTCCTCAAGACGATCCCTTTTTCCGTAGCCGAGGCATGGGGAAAGTATCTGGGGGGCAAGTCCTCCCGGTGGACAAAATCATCGGCCTTCTTTCGCCAGGTCGACCGTTTTCTTCGAAAAGGGGTCTGAGTCCAACCAGCTATTTTTTCTCAGGGGAAGTTACCCCGCTCCCGTCCGTCAAACACCTTGACAAAGCCCGGGGCCAATCTGCACAATCGTGAACCTCCCCGAACTGCTCGAAGAAGAAGCCCACCAGAGGAGCACCCATGGCTCAAGACGAATTTCCCGATCATCATGAGGACACGGACTTCGATAATCCGTTTCAACCTCCTTCATCAACGGGTGCCATCTCAGCCACAGAAGACGACGGGGAACGCAACGGACCTCCCTGGGAACAAGATGGGCCGTTTCTTTCCCGATTCTGGAATACAACCAAGGGAGTCCTGTTCGACCCCAAGGAAACCTTTCTCAGAATGCGTCGCGAGGGCGGCATGGGCCCGCCACTCCTCTTTGGTTTCATCGGGGGTTTCGTCGCAGGAATCGTCGGTGCCGTGTATTCCTATTTCTACATGCAGTATCTGACGACCCTTGATCCGGAAACCTTTCAGCAGCCCTTTGGACCCACTGCCCAGTTTGTTCTTCAAGTAGGATTTATTCCCGTCTCCCTCATCTTTTTCTTCTTCTTCGGTTCCGGCATCCTGCACCTGATGCTCCTGCTCTTCAAGGGCGCCAACCACCCCTTTCAGACCACGTTTCGGGTTGTCGTCTATGCATACGGTAGCACCGCGCTGATGACGATCGTTCCCGGGATCGGGAACCTCGCCCAGTTCATCTGGGCACCGGTGGTCACCATCATCGGACTATCCTACGCCCAAAACACCTCGATCGGAAAAGCGGCTGCGGCAGTACTGATTCCGATCGCTCTCACTCTTCTTTGTTTCTGTGGGTTCTTCATCTTTGCTGTTGCCATGATCGCCGGGCAACTGGGCAATGTGTAACTCACGATAGGACATAGGTCGAGTCCATGCGCGCAACCCTTCGTCATTCGGTTCCCGGTGAAGTTGATCACGAACGAATCTGGGGATGGATCATTGCGGGGTTGTTCGCAGCGGGTCTCCTGCTCCGGGAAGTTCAGTGGCTCCGCCCGTTTTCTTGTTTGGTTCGGGAAGCAACAGGGATCCCCTGCCTCACCTGCGGAACGACCCGCGCCATCGACGCCCTGCTTCAGGGACGGATCGGGGATGCGCTGCGTTTTCACACATTGGCTGCAATCGGATTCACGGCAGGCTTTGCCTATCTTGTGTACGCTTTGTCAGCCACTCATCTTCGGCTTCGAAGGATCCGGATCGAACTCACACACAAGGAAGCCACCTGGGTGCGCTGGAGCATCCCCATCGTCCTCACTCTTCAGTGGGTTTTCCTGATCATCGATGGGCGGTGAATGGCACCTCGAAAGATGCAGCTTGCTTGATCCATGAAGTCAGGGCGAAGAGGATGCAAGGCACGCGCTCAAGCGGCGAAGCTCGGACTCAAGCTCGGCAATCCTCTCTTCCACCTTCGGGTCGGTAAGTTTTCCCTCGGTAAATGAAGCGCCGGTAGCATAGACGAACCGAGGAATGATCAGACAGCGAAAGTCCAGCATGAGCGATGAGGCCAGGGGCATGATCGACATATAGGAACCTTGCCCACCCGCCGCCGCCACGAATCCGACGAGCTTATCTTGCCATGCGTCTCGCCCGGTGAGAGCGAGCAGGTTTCTTGTCGCCCCCCCAGTTTCGAAGTTGTAAATCGGCGTCGCAATGGTGACGCTCGTCGCCCCGGAAAACGCTTCCTTTAGCTTGTGAACATTGGGGTCACCATAGCAGGCTCCCGCATCGCAAAATGGTAGGGGAAGCTCTCTCAGATCGATCAGCTGGGTTGGGGCTCCCTTGCTCTCAAGAGATTCTTTGAGGAGCCCGGCTAGCAGAGCACTATGGCTCTTGGGTGACAGGCTACACGACAGGATGAGATGTGACATTCAACGCCCTCATTGGATTGGATGGATCAAGATGGATCAAGATGGATCAAGAGAGAGAAAGTGAAAAGATCGCCGACCGACCTGACTCCACTGTGGACCATTGTGTGCAATCCTCGCCGGGCCTTCAAGGATTTGATAGGCCTCTCAGAGAGACAAGAAGAGAACAACGGGCGAGACTCCCCCCTCTTCAACCCAAAGATGATATCTTCTTTCCCGGTGGGGTGAGAGGCCTCACAAGTTATTTCAAGGAGACTCATTCATGGCATCAGTTCCGATCAACACCCTGAAGAACGGCATGGTCATCAAACTCAACGGTGGACCCCATGTCATTGTATCCACCGAGCACGTAAAGCCCGGCAAGGGTCCGGCCTATCTCCAGACCAAGCTCCGGCGCATGAAGGGTGGCGGAATCATCGAGAACCGGTTCAACTCATCCGACAAGGTCGAGGTTCTGGACCTGGTCCGGGAGCCCTACACCTACTCCTATGATGCGGGCGACACTTTGATTCTCATGCATCGGGAATCGTTCGAAGAGTATCCGGTAGAAAAAAAAGTTCTCGGGGAAAAACTCCTCTATCTGAAAAGTGGTGACGAGGTCGATCTGGAACTCTGTGAAGACGAGCTACTGGACATCAAACTCCCCAAATCCGTAACTCACGAGATCACTGAAACTCCCCCCACCCTGAAGGGATCAACTGCAACCAATCAACCCAAACCCGCAACAACCGAGACAGGCCTTGTGATCAAGGTTCCGTCTTTCATCGAGGTAGGGGAGGTGGTTCGCATCGATACGGAAACCGGGAATTATCTGGAACGGGCAAAATAGTAGAGTTCTTACTCCACACTCACTCAAACCTTGATCGCTCGGCCTACCGTTCCGGTCTCTTACAAGGCGGTCCGTGACCGCCTTCGCACGGTGCTCGTTAGGTTTGTACTTTCTTTCGGGAAAAGGACGGCCGCTGGAAGCTTACTGATAAGGCCTATTCAATCCTGAGAACAATGGCATTGCCGGCATCATCGAAACCCGGCGCATCCAGCACGGGAATCCGAGAAATCAAATCACCCACCCGAGAAAGGTTCTGGAGATTAGCTGTCTCGACACCAGTCTTTAGTTTGGATCTTCCGACTTTCGTGTGAGCAACGAACTAACAACTGAACCAGGCATCTCGAGACTTGAACAGAAGAAAATGCGGGTAGTCCGTGGACTGGAGTACGTAGACGAAATCTTAACGTCTACTCCCTCGACCTCCGGCTCTAAGCATGATCAAGGCGCCCCCTCACGCCTGTCGCGTGAGGGGGCTGGCTACTCGAACTGGTTTTTCAAGAAGATACATCCGTTCTCAGGCGAAGAGAGTCTTCGGACACAGCTCGGACGTCAAAGGTCAGCACCCTTGAAGGGCGCTCCGAATATTATCCAATATTACTAATTATTTTCCGATTAATATCAAGTAAGCACTTTTCCTTTGTGTTTGGTTTATGTTAGTATACCTCATCATCTAAACAACGAAACCTTCTTGCACATCACACCTGAGGGCATTGAAAAGAACATTGAAGAGAAGAAGGAGAAGTATCCATGGCAAAGCACATTCCAACCACGCCTGGTCTTCATGAATACGCCCGAGAGGAACTCGTCTCTGGTCTTCCCGTTGACGATGTCGTCGAACGAATCCACGGGGCTCTTCGATCCAACGATACCGGGAATCGTTTCTTGGCCTTCTTTCTCAACGATATGGAAGAGCGAGAACTCTTTCATCAACTCGGTTACTCCTGCACCGCCCACTATGCCAGAACAAATCTCAACATCAGCAAGTCCAAAATCTATGAACTCCTTCAGGCCGGGAGATGCTTGAGAAAGTTCACGGAAATCGATCATCGGTTCTGGAAAGGTGAGCTTTCTTGGTCTCAGGTAAGGCTCATAGTCCGCGTCGCGGAATCTGCCACCGAGAAAGCGTGGATCAAGAAAGCCATGGAGTGCAACTTGAAAGATCTCTCCTTGGCTGTCAAACACGCCATGCCAGGAGAAGCTCCCATTACGAAACCACATCAACGCAGATCGGTTCAACATGTTCAACAAGAGAAACAATCACCTGAAAGCCTTGCGAGCCCCAAATCATGCTCAGAGCTGGAGGGAGAGGGAGCAGATCGCCTGAAGTCCTGCATCCCTTTGGGCTTTCTCATGGAAGCTGCTGCCCACACGAAGGGGAATTGCCAAGAGCACGAGTTTGGCGAGAACTCATGAATCATCCGAACTAACGCCTCTTCCCCCCCATATCGACAACACTTCCGACCCCCTCCGCTACCGCACGAGTGTAGATGTGATGGGCGCAGGCTAGATCCTCGAACCCAATTCCAAGTGACTTGAAAAGTGTTATCTCCTCTTTTGAAGTGCGACCCTGCATTTTACCGATCAAGACATCCCCAAGCTCTCCAAGGATATGAGACTCCAAGATCTCTCCCCTTTCTTTGGGGATGATAAAGTCTCCCGCCTCGTTCAACGCCGACTCCATTCGGTCGACAAACATCCTTGACGCCTTCACCGCGGCTGTGTCCAGTTCCCGAGCAGCGGGAAAACACGCTCCAACCGCATTGATATGACTGCCCGGCTCGAGCCATTCCCCGAGAAGAACCGGCTCCATCGAGGATGTTGTCGTGCAGAGGATTCCCGCCCCAATACATGCCTCCCTTGCTGTCTTCGCCGCACGAACGTCGAACTCGAATCGAGGATTCTGTTTTTCGACAAACTCCCGAACTCTCCCCTCATCGGGGCTAAAAATCCTCGCCTCCTGGATGTCGGCGACGAGCGACATTGCTTCGAGGTGAGTTCCCGCCTGGACGCCAGATCCAAGAATCGCCAGAGCGCAAGGATCGTGATTGGCAAGAGCTCGGGTGGCGACGGCGCTCGCCGCCGCGGTGCGAATCGCCGTGATCTCACTACCATCGACCTGAGCAATCAGCTGCCCGTTTTCCACCTCAAAAAGCAACACCACTCCCTGATGGGATTCAAACTCCGTTCCGAGGTTACCGGGGAACACGCTGATGATTTTTGCTGCCATGATGCCCGGGTCTGCAAGATAGGAAGGCATCATCCCCAGCGCCCCCTTCTTTCCAGGAAGCCACATCACCGGCCGAAGGGGATTGATCCCATCCCCCTTCGCCAGAGTCTTCAAGGCTTTCTCGACAACTGACGTACATTCGTCCATGGGAAGCAGGCGGTTCACGTGCTGATGATTGATCAGAAGCATCTTCGTTGGTCCTCTCTGGTTTTATTCCTGGTGACCAACAAGATAGCAAAGATTGCAGAGAACTCGCCGCCACGGAGGCATCGGGGTAGAAAGGAAGTGCTTGATAAAAGAGGTCCGACCCTCGATTCCCCTACCTCCAAGGAAAAAGAGCGTCGGACCAAAAGCCAGCACTCAACTTGCCCCGGTGCCGGCAGAAAGACGAAAGATCTAAGGGACCATTCTCACCACTCGGAAAGTCTCCACCTGCAGCGCCAAGGTCCCCCCGGTGATTGCATCTGATAATCGGACCCCAAACGTATAGGTTCCTATATCGGCGAGATCGCCGGCACCCGCGGTTCCCACCAGGTCTTCTCGGGTGAATTGATGATTCGCGGGAATCGGGAAGTTTCGGCGGCGACGATAGACGGTCGACGTTCCATCAGGCTTTCGCACCCAGAAATGAACGTCCACATTCCGAGCATCCGGACCATTGGTCAGGGTTGGATGAACGATCAAATTCTGCCCCATCGACACTTCTGACTCCGGCATGGAAAAAGACAACACCAGCACCGGCGGGCTTCCGGGTCCATTGCAGGATGCCCGAAACGCGCACGCTCCAGGACCACCGAATGCTCCCATATCATTTCTGATTCCACCCTGAGACGGAGGAAAACAGAGATCCCGATGGGATCCAAGAGGATTCCCCGCGTCAATGGTAGGTGACGACCCGGTAACCGCGAGATCACCACAGCTCAGCCCCGTACCCGCGAACAGAGGATCCCCGATGATGTTTCCATCCCCCGGAAATGGCGATGAAGCATTCTCGATGCAACTGTAGCTCGCATTCACCGAACCAACGAGAGCCGCATCCTCGTTCCCGTAGACGATGGAATTCATCACACTGACAGAACCACCGTTTCGCACGATGCCTTCATCGTTGTTGCGAGTGATGGTGGAGTTAACGATGCTCACCTCTCCGGAATCTACATAGATTCCACTACCGCCGGTAAGATGATTGAGGCCTCCAAAGAACGTGTTTTCGTTCCCCGCCACAACGGAGTTCGCCATCGAAAGCGAGCCGTCCACAAGGAATATCCCGGCACCAAAACTGATGTCGCTCCCGACGTCGGGAAGGTCAAAGGTGGCATGAGCCTCGTTTCCAAGTACCAACGTATTCTTGAGCTGAACGTCGGCCTGGGTGGAGAAGATTCCTCCCCCTCGAGCAAAGGCAATCCCTACCGACTGCCGAGCTACACATTTATTGCCTTGAACCAGGCTGTTCAAGATCTTGGTGTCTCCTTGCAAGAGAAGTCCTCCTCCGAAGGTGTCGAAGTGCATCCGGTGAGGATCCTCGAATACCAGGGTGGGATTCGATTGATTATCGACAATACGACAGCCATCCATCTTCAGCCTCGCCGAAGGCGACAAGAAGAACAAACCACCCCCACTACTCTTGGCCACACAATCCGAGATCTCACAATCTTGAAGGAGGATCTCGCGATCACCAACCTGGATCTCGATGTTGATTCCCGCGCCCCGGGTCGGGGAAATGCAATTCGTGATCACCACGTTGCGAAGAACCGGGTAACTATCCAGAATGCGAATTCCAGATTGCTCTGCGAGCTCGATTCGACAGTGGGTCAGGGAGGGAGCCGCCGGGGTCCGGTGAAAACGAAGGCCACTCCATCGAACGCGAGGGTCCTTGGCCGTGAAGACGATGGGGTCGGCAGCTGTCCCATCGGCATGAATCACCGTCCTGACTTCGATCTCGTAGGGGCCATCTACCAGGACATGAACGCCAGGCTCAATAATCAAGCCAGCCGCAGAAATATCACCCATTACACAGTAGGGAGACCCGGCCAGAGTCCACGTCCCACTCACATTACCAGGAGGAACAAGAGTCCCACATTCCCCCCCACCCTGAGCCAACCCTCCCTTTGCCGCCGAAAGAATCAGAACAAGGCCACAGATCGTAATCATCAACCGGCTACTTCCACACATGACTCACTCCTTTCCACCTGTTCCTGGTCACACGAGCCTTGAACGAACGCTTCTCTCGGGAGAATGTTCCCAAATGTCGAGCCGCAATCAGAAAGAATGCGGGCCAGTTTGAAAGGCTCCTGGAGAGTGAAGACGGAACGGCGCCAGAACCGAACACGATTTCTCGCCTAATCCATCACACTCTTCCCGAACGTCGGAAAGGATCGCTGTAGAGTCGACACCGGTAAGGAGTTAGAGAGAGACACGATCGTGACCCCCTCTTGCAACCGCTATGCGGGCAGTGCCTCCATGATGGTTCACCAGGTTGTCTTTATCGAGAAGGATCAGAGTGTCTGCGTTCCAGGTCACCTCAACAATGCCCTGAGCGACAACCGACGGCTGCTTTGCCGGATCGTTCCCCTCTTGTCCCGGCGCAACTTGATACCGCATGACCTTGTATTGAATCAATGCTGGATCGTCGTCCAGAGCAAACCCGACAAAAAGTCCGTTGGGCTTATTCGGGCTCTGAATCGAAGGAACATAGTAAACAACGTTAAAACCATTCGGATCGATGGTTCCCTGGGTCTGCGGGGGGATGTCAAGCGAAGGGTCGTGCTCCCGATGAGGCGGAGGCGGATTCGTCACCACGTTATAGGCTTCCATATGCCGATTGGTGCTATTCTTCATGAAGATCGCGTGCGGCCAGGCCATGGTCAGTCTCCTATCTATTTGTTGGGCAGTAACAACTCAACCGAGCTACTCCTCCTCATTGTAAACGCAAAAACCCTCTCCAAAATCCTGAGCATTCTTCAAATTTCCGCCGGAGCCGCTCCTCACACCAAAATCGGCTGTAACCACATGATTTCTCATCTCTTATCAAGAGACAAGTACCGCCTCCAGTCCGGCCAAGTCCCCTCGAACCTCGGCCCCGATCGAACAATTCAGGTTTCAGGCCCTCCATACCGATAGGAAAACGTGTCCGAGCCGATCGTCCATTGATCTTCTCGGATTCATGAAAAGCTTCGTCATCTTCTGGAGGCCACCCCGTGTCAGGTTCTGTGAAAGTCCTGATTGTCGATGATTCTTCCCACGTGCCAAAGCTCGTGGAGAAAGCCTTTCAAGGCTCCGAGTTCGAGGTCGCAGGGACGGCAACCGACGGAGAGGAAGGAATTCGTGCCATCCAGGACCTGGAGCCACACATCGTTCTTCTCGACATGCTCATGCCGAAATTAGATGGAATCGAAGTGCTCAAACGCATGCGTGATCGTTACCCGAAGATGAAGTTTGTAATCCTTTCATCAAGCCGTCTACGAAAAGACGTGATGAGCTGCAAAGAAGCTGGCGCCCAGGGCTACATCACAAAGCCCTTCAAGCTCAAGCACCTGGTTCAGTCCCTTCGTAACCTGGGATCCTCTAGACCGGAGATGGCGTAAGACAATGGACCGATCCTGCACGAGTTGCGATCGAAAGAACCGACCCGACCGACGCTTCTGCTCACGATGTGGTGTCACTCTGGGCATCGTGTGCACACGCTGTTGCTTCTTCAACGAAAATGAAGATCAGTTCTGCGGCGGATGCGGCGTCTCGATCCTCCCCTCAGAGCAGCCACAGGGAATCCCTCCAGCAGAAACGACCGGCGCCATCAATCCACCGGCTCGATCGACAGGAAGAACAACCGCCAAGGGATTCGACATGGAAGCCCTGATCGGAGAGGCCCAGCAGTACCGCAAAGAGATCGAACAGCTCGACGAGATGGACCAGGGAGAGATAGATGCCCTCTTCAGCGATTCCCCCTGAGTCGGATCTGCCCCAAGAAGCAGGACCTCCAAAAGCACGTTGGTATCGAGCGCTCGCCAAGCAGCTCGCCCAGAACAGCGAGCTTCCTCTCACACTCCTCGAGACCCTTGCAGAAGAGTGCCTGGAGAAAGGAGCGTCCCTACCCGCACTCCTCACCACCCGGCGACTTCTTCCGGAAGCCAAGATCTATGGTGCGTGGGCGTCTCTCATGGGCGTCGCCTACATCGACCTTGACCCCAGTCAGATCGATTCCGAGACCCTTCGCTCCCTTCCGTCAGCCATGTGCTCCGAACTTCGCGTGATTCCCGTGCGCAAGACCGGAGATGAGATCACCGTCGCCATGGTGGACCCCAACGACGTGGCCGCCGTCGACCGCATTCGACGACACATCGACTCTCCCATTCTCGTGGTGATGACGTCCCCGAATCGATTCAAGGAAGCATTGAATTTCTGTCAGTTCGAGGAGACGGACGAAGAATCCGGCCTGGATCTTGGGCTCCTCAACATTCAAGAACTCTCGAGCCCAGAGGACCTGGAGAAAATCGCCGGGGACGACGCCATCATCCGGCTCGTTAACAAGGTCTTCTCCGATGCGGTAAAATCCGGCGCAAGTGACATTCACATCGAACCCCGGGAAGAAAAACTCCGGATTCGCTTTCGCGTCGACGGAATCCTTGCCGAGTTCTACAACTTTCCGCGAGCGCTCCACGCACCATTCGTGTCTCGTGTGAAGATCCTGGCCAATCTCGACATCGCCGAAAAGAGAAAGCCTCTCGATGGAGCCATCAAGTGGGAGATCTCTTCCACACGAACAGTAGAGTTTCGTGTATCCACTCTCCCCACGGTCCACGGAGAAAAGATCGTCTTGCGAATCCTGGATCAGAGCCAGTTCCAGCGCGGACTCTCGGATCTTTCATTCATGCACGATCAGCAACAGTTGATCAAAGCGGTAATCTCCAAGTCCCACGGAATCTTCTTCACGACCGGCCCCACCGGAAGTGGAAAGACAACCACCCTGTATGCGATCCTTCAGGCACTCAACGGCGCAACCCTGAACATCACCACCATCGAAGACCCGGTTGAGTTCAAGCTCCCCCTCATCAACCAGATCGCGGTCGATGCCCAGGCGGGCCGGTCGTTCGCCAGCGTCTTGCGGGCCGTCCTGCGCCAGGACCCCGATGTCGTCCTGGTGGGTGAAATCCGGGATCAAGAAACAGCCACGATCGCGGTCCAGGCAGCTTTGACAGGGCATCTTGTCCTCTCGACTCTTCACTCGAATACGGCCATTCAGGCGATTCCACGCCTCCTGAATATCGGAGTCGAACGACACCTTCTTGCCCCTTCGCTCGTCGGGCTGCATGCCCAACGGCTCGTGCGAAGACTTTGCCCGGATTGTCAGGTTCCAGATAGCCCTGATGCCAAGAACCTCGAATACGTTCTCGGGATAAAGAATGCTGATCAGCTGGAGACCTTTCGCGGAGAGGGGTGCGATGCCTGCCGCGGATCTGGATATCGAGGCCGACTCGCGTTGCACGAGGTCCTCTTGATTGACGAAGACATACGCCAGCTGATCTATGAAGGAGCCGGAACTCAATCGATTCAGCGCGCCGCAGCAAGAGCCGGATTCCGAACTCTCGTTCATGACGGGCTCCGGAAATGTTTGAGCGGCCTTACAAGTCTGAGCGAGGTGCTTCGAGTCGCGTCAAGCGATTAGTTGCCTCGCGGAGGAGCGGCAGGCAGCATCCGATTCATGTTCAAGACCTTTTCCATGTGAGACCGAGCAACCGTATGTTTCGGATCGGTCCTCAGGACGGATTGCAGATGATCGACAGCCTCCGCGCCCCGGCCCAAGCTTGTCAAGACGGTAGCGAGATTGACTCGTAAGACAGAATCGTCAGGATGCTCGACGACCGCTTCCGTGAGCAACTCCTTGGCCAGTTGCCACTCGCCCCGGGAAAGATAGAGGGCGGCAAGGTTGTTGACGACAAGAACGTTACTCGAGTTCGATTGATGAAGGGTCGTGAGGTATCGCTCAGCGCTCTCAAGATCTCCCTCTCGTCTCGCCATTGCAGCGAGATAGATGTAGGGAAGCCCACCCAGAGCCGCATACTCTCGGGCTGCTTCCAGTCCAACTTCAGCCTTCTGAATCCGGCCCGCCTCGTAATCCATGATGGCACGTCGCATGAGCGCCATCGCCAGGCCCGATCGAGAAAGAGCCGATCCTTCGAGAGATGCATCTACCTGAGACTCCTCGAGCGACGTGTCTTCATCGGGCTTGACTTCATTCAAGATCGTGTCCATCGTGGCAGCGGAGAAAGCATCGAAGAAACTCCCATCGGGAGGAGAATCAAAGAAGAGCCCGAGATGAAAAGGCCTCTTCGTTTCTTGGATGTAATGACGTGCCTTCCTCAGCTCCTCCACCTGCCTCGCATCGTCGACCGTATGGGGCGTCAGAACCAGAACGAGTTCCACCTGTCGCTCGCTTTGAATCGTACGGCGGAAGGCAATTCCAAGAAGTGGGATATCTCCAAGAACCGGAATCTTTTCGACGGTCTCAATCTGACGCATGAATCGAAGACCACCGATCACCACACTTTGACCGTCTTTGATCCGAAGAGTTGTGGTGGTCTCTCTTACGCTCAGGATGGGCTCCGTCTGTAAACCGTCGGGTGTCGTTACCTGGCCCACGACTTCCGTGATCCGAGGCGATATGCGGGTCACGATGTCTCCCCCGGAGGAGATCTGGGGCAAAAGATTCAAGACCACACCCGCATCTTCAAAACGAATGTCGAACTCGGTCCGGGACGTTTCTCCGTCAATAATGGTCCGCTCGATGACGGGCACTTGATCGGCAACCGTGATGGAGGCTGGTTGATTGTTCAGGGTCGCCACCCGTGGACGAGAAAGCACCCGGACCTGCCCCACGCTCTTCATGGCATCGACCAGAACGCCGTAGCGATCCTGCTTGAAAAGACCGAACCGAAAGGCGTTTCCCCCCGAGAGGAGGTTGGCCACAAAGGCAGCACCATTCTCGAGCAGTCCAGTCTCATCAGAAGGCAGCGCACCCGGGAAAACCGAGTAGGCTACGCCAAGGCGATGCTCGTCGTCCAGAGAGACTTCAAGGATCTCGGCCTCGATCACAACCTGACGATGAAGAGATTTCTCAAGATCCGCAAGGAACTTCTCCAGAACATCAAGATCGGCAAGAGAACCGCTCGCCACGACCGTTCCCGCTTCCGGCTTCAGCACAACTCGGGTTTCCGGCGAGAGCAGGTCGGCGATCTCTTGTTTCAAGGTCTCCCAGGGATCAACCGCTACGGCCGAGCCTCCGCCCTCCGATCCGCCACCGTCCGACCCACCTTCGTCCGAGCCCCCGCCTCCTCCTTGAATAATTGTGCCTGACACATAGTCGAGGTGAAAAGTCTTGGTCTTCCTTCCCTCCACGATCATGAAATCTCCCTGCCTTCGAATCGACAATCCGAGGAGATCAACGAGGTTCAAGAGAGCTTCTTCTTGGCTCGTGGCACGAAAGTCAAACGTGACCGACCCGGAGACTTCGGGGGCCACCATCAAATTCAGATCGCTTTGATCAAAGAGGGTGATCAGAACATCCCGAATATCAGCGCTTCGAGCGGAGAACGCCTGCATGTCATCATGACCCACGTCCGGTGAAACGGACCGGGCATCCGGCTCCATCCAGATCAAGGGGAGTGATGGGCTCGCCTCGCTCATCTTGGTCCGAAGATCGGGAATCTCGATCTTGGGATCGCGAGGAGTCGGCGTTGATGAGCAAGCGGAAAGGAAGACCATTCCTCCGATCAACATCGAGAAGCGGGAAAGTCTAGAGGATGGAATGAACATCTCTTTAGGAACCTCCTTGATCCGGATCGGACGGTCCGGAGTGTTCGTTCGCGGTTTCTCTTCGAGAAACCAATGGAAAAAATCGATCTTGAGTTCCCACTTCTATCCAAACACCCTCATGGTTGATTCGCTGGACTGTAAACCCACGAACCAGATCGCCTACGCGCACAATGCCTCCATCGACAACGGCCACCCGACCGCCGTGACTCACCATTACAAGCTGAACCGTCACCTGAAGATCTGGCTCTTGCACCTCCACGATCTCTTGACCGGGATTGCCTTCCGCGACGGCTCCCGAGGGATCAACCTCGGGGGATTCCTGGTCGCCCGCCTCTTGATCATCACTCTGGTCTGACTCAGCCGGAGGCTTGACCAATGCAGCTCCCATCGTTTCCGTCGGAGGAGACGGAGAAGGCAGATCCATGAATTCGAGTCTTTTCGCCCTTTCGCGAACTGCTGCGGATCGAAACGGCTCGCTTCCGAAGGGAAGACCGATTGCCGGAGAGCCACAGAGGGACTCCATCCAGCGCATGCGGGCTGACTTCGGAACCTCCTCGAGGTTCTCAAAGCCGATCTCTTCCTCCTCTTCCTCGTAGTATTCAACTTCCGAAGGAAGAAACTGAGACACATTCCAATAGACAACACCGGCAATACCAAGCAGCGCGACTACAAGCTTTATGACGAGACCGGGGTTCACTTGAAATCTCCAGTAGCCGGCGACCGGCGCAAGGTCTCAAGAGTAATGCTTACCATCAAGGAACCGTCCGCCTGGCGGCTCATGCCAACCTGACGCATGGCGATGAGTCGATCCAGAGAGCTCAGATCCGACGCAATCGCGGTTAGCGATTCGTAATCGCATCGAAAGCTCATCCCGAATGGACTTCGCATGACCGACAGACCCTCAATTTCGGGTCCATTCCAGGGGGAAGATTCAAGAACCTGCAGATTGAATGCCTCGACATCCGGCCGATCCATTTCTGACAGGAGATCTTCCGTAGCAGCCGTAACATCCAATTCGACTGGAATCCGATCGGCCAGCTCACGTTCAAGATTGAGAGAACCTTTTCCGCTGAATGACTCGACGTCTTCGATCCAATCCGAAAGAGACGAACACTGTTCCTTGGCTCGCTGGAGGTCATCCTCCGCTCGATGGGTCTGGACGACCGTAAAGCCAAAACGTGAGGCCTGCACCAGCACAAGGAGCCACGTGGTAGCAAGGACGGCGTAAACCGCACGGAGCAATATTTCTTGCCTAGCTTTCTTCATTACAGGAGCTCCAGCTCAATGATAAACCGAATTCTCTCCTGATCTTCCTCGGCCAGGGTCGAATCAGAGGTGCTCGTTGGATCAAGGCGACACTTCACATCTTTGATGATCGGCGAACTTCGCAGAAGCTTGAGGGCTTCGCCCAGTTTCCTGGCCGCCTCCCTACCGTTTGCCGCTTCCACCGACCCCATCATCTGAGCGGAGAAACCTCCCGCCTCAAGAGAATTCATGTCGATATTGCGAAGGGTGATACCCGGGGCAATCCGTCGGCGTATCTCATCAAGCCAAAGGTCAAGCGGCAGAGCGTTTGTTTCGACCTTTCCAAGGGCAACTTCAATGTTCCGTTTCTCCTGGAACACGGCCCGAAGTTCTTCCACTTCAGGTTTCAGTTCGTCATAAGAATCAACCTGGGATTGTATGCCGGCAAGGTTACTTCTCGTCCTTTCCAGATCCCCGGAAGCATTCATCGTTCCAAGCTCACCGAGAAGTGCGAGAGCAACCGCTGCTGCACCCGCAACCCAGAACTTCATTCGATCACGTGTCGGGACCGGAGCATCCGGACGAAGCAGATCCAGATGGCTTGCGTTGCCCAGCAAAGCTCCTCCCCCCAGGCAGAGTGCGTATTCAAGATGGACGTCCGTCTCTCCGTCGGAGCCGACGTCAGAGAGAATGACCTCACGTTCAAGCCGGTCGTTCCAGGATTGAAGTTCCTCTCCTCGAGGAGAAAGAGCTCCCGTGAGAACAACTCGAGCGATCGAATCCGCGTGATTCATATCGTGATGAACCAGACTACGCCGGACTTCTTCCAGGGCCGCGTTTCGGGCGGTTCGGCGGGCGGTTTCTCCCGAATCGATCCCCTCGCCCCATTGCACCTCTCGAACAAGCATCAACTCTTCTCCTGCCGATACCGTGATCAGAAGACAACCGTAATCGAAATGAACCGCAAGCTCAGGCTCGCTTCCAGATTGACGGGAGGCGCACGAGGAATGAAGGGATGTCAGGGCCACCGGAGGGGGAACAACGTGTACTAGATTTCCAGCGAGACTACCCAGGCGCTTCTGAATATCGTTCAGCTCCGTTTCGCTGGCAATCGCTACCAGGGCGGCAGTTCCATGACGACTCGGCCACAATCGATATACGAGGCGCTTATCCACGGAGGAAACCGCCTCCTCGAACTTGCCTCGAATCATCTCCCTCCCAAGCTTCCACTTGACCGGGGGCAACGGAATCATTTGCAGGCCCAAGGAAACTCCAACCGGCACAAGTACAAGAGGTAGCTTTCCAAGGGAGAGCTCTTGCTCGAGAGCCTTCATCTCATCCTGTGTCGGATCGGTGAGGATCCGGGTCTCGACCAGGCGAGTCTCCCGGGCACGTCTTTCGACGACGGCTACGCGCCACTGGTTGGGGCCCATTTCAATGGTTAGTATTTTCTTTGCCATGTTTCCTCAGAGGCTCAAATCGTCAGCTGTCCCGAGAACTCGATCCGGTCCAGGACTCGTGACTTGAAGCTCACCTGCTTGGGTCTGGAAAACACTTCCCCAGCCGTCACGATCAAAAGTAGAAGAAAGAAGGAGGGCGGCTCGATCGGACGCCAGCCAATCTCCAGTCAATTCATTGGCAGGATCCGCGGCAAGATATCGCTGCAGAGCAACACCGATCAGATCAAGCTGTTCTCTTGTTCGGTGAACGCCAGGTCGATCGGATCGCACAATCACCGCGATATCATCCCCGGATCCACTATTGTCAACTCCGTCTTCTCCTCGGCTGTAAACCGTGCATTGACCGTTCAAGCTGGTGAGAGAAAAACCAAGGTCACTGAGATAGCGGACCATCGGATCCTTGTGGTACTGGCCATTCACGGACGCAGGAAGATAGGCATCCACAAACGTCGAATCAGAAATCGACGGAGGGAACGCCTTCTTATCGAAGTAATAGTCTTCCAGGGCTTCGGCCACGACCACAAGACGGGTCTCGGTCAATTCAAGGCGGCGCTTCATGATCGTCTTCACGACAAGCGGAGTCATGGTGGTGGCCAGAATCGAAAGAACTCCGATCACGACAATCACTTCTATCAAGGTGAAACCTTGGTTCGAGGGTGTGAATGATTTCGACACGACTAGTTTCCAACCACGTTATAGACACTGAAGAGAGTGTTCAGAAGAATCACCGCAACTCCTCCGACCACCAGTCCCAGGAACAATGTAGAAAGAGGCGTAACGAGGTTGAGGAGATGAGCAAAGCGCTCCTGAACCTCTCGCTCGAACAATCCATAAACATGACGCAAAGTCTCGGCAAGCCGGCCAGACTCTTCGCCAGCAGTAACGAGGCCAACAACCATGTTGGGAAACGCCTCGGAAGAACGCATGGCCTCAGCCAACCGGCTTCCACGCATGATTCTCTGCTCGACGGAGCGAACGGCGCGGGATAGCTTCTGGCTACTGACGAGTCCAACGCATTCATGAAGAGCCGGGGCCAGAGCAATGCCGTTCCTCATCATGAGGTGGAAGTTCCGGAGAAAACGCATCATCGCAAGTTGCTCAAGGAGCTTCCCCGCGACCGGAACCCGATGCAAGACTGTTTCAATGGCAAAACGAAAGGACTGGCGACGTGATGCCAATACGGTGGCAAGCACCGCACAGACCACTCCACCAAGAACATAGAGCCCGGATTCCCGGACAAACCCACTCCACTCAAAAACCGTCTTGGTCTCCGCGGGAACCGGGAGTTGTAGCTGTACAAAGAGATTCTCAAAGCTAGGAATCACAAAGAGCATGAGAACAAGAATCAGGCCAAAGACTCCACAGATAACAATGCATGGAGGAAGGAGGCTTTTTCTGAGAAACCGCTTCTGCTCGTCCTGCCACTCGAGGTACTCCTTGAGATCCAAGAAGACATCTTCCAGCGCCCCGGTACTTTCTCCGGCCTGAACCATCGAACAGTACACGGGGGGGAAGACTTCCGGGTGGCGCCGCAAGGACTCGGTAAAGGTCATTCCTCGATCGACCGATCCTTTGACTTCGTGAAGTAGGGCGGAAACCCTCTCATTCTCCGCTTCCTCCGCCAGGAGGCGCAGTCCACGGGAGAGAGGAATCGCCGAGGAGACGATCGTATGGAGGTTCGCGGTAAGTCTACCTCGTTCGGCAGAGTTTATTCGCACCCGCCGGGACGACGTCTTGCGACCGGATCTCTTGCGAGATTCCTGCAAGGTCAAGACATTGAGGCTCTCACCCAGAAGATGAGATCTTGCCTCTCTCAGGCTTGCACTCTCACAGTAACCGGTCACGACGCGCCCCGACGGGTTTACCGCTCGATATTTAAATGACAGTAGGTCCATCGTTCCTTACGACCTTGGCTAGAACTATCTCAGGTGAACCAAGAAACCGATATCATCACCGGAAATCTCGGTATCAAAATTGGCATTCTTACTCGTTTGAATGTTGCCATCAGGGCCACTACTCAAGACGAGACATTTGCGGTAGGACGTAGCATTGGTCTCAAAGACGCAACGAATGTTGCAGACATAGGGACGACCCCACGGATCCAGCGGAATGTGCTCCATGTAGGGGCCTTTCCAGCGATCAACTCCGGAAGTCTTGTAGGTGTTGCTTGTCGAACCCTTGGGAGTATTCGTAACCAAATGGTTGTCGAAGGTGTCCTGAGGAGTCGTCGTAAACCAGGCCTGATTCGACCCCTTGAAAGGGCTTGACCCGGGAACGGTCTTCCCACTCACCAATGTCTTGATGGTGTTTACCGACCCGGATTGATCCATGGTCGGAAAAACGGAAAGATCTTTGTAGAAATCAGCAACCGAAGCAGCGATGACTGCCGCCTCATTTTGAGCCTTTGAGATGCGAGAGTCGTTGATCTTCTGTGCCACGATGGGAGTGAGAACGGCCGAGAGGAGAGCCACGATTGCAATGACAACCACGACCTCAATCAGTGTAAAACCGCTCTCACGACCAGTCCGTTTGTTTTCGGACACAAGCTTCATGAAAGTTCTCCTAGATAAGTAGCAAGTAAGCACGATTCAGAGTCATTACGGGTCGATTCCCGGCAGCTTCCCGCCGGAAAACGCAGACTCCATAGCGCCTGACTTGAAGCGAATCCCATGCCGCAGCTACCTGGAAACAAGGGACTTAGAGAACAATTCAGCAAAAACCACCAAGCCATAGCTATTTACGCGCAATCTATTCATCTCCAAGGATTTGGAAGTAATATCGCGCGCCTGAGCCCCGGGAGAAGGGGGGGGTCTTGTGGTCGTGCCAGGACGAAGTGTTCAAAAAACTGGCGGGCTCTGTCAGGAAGCTCCTGACACGAAGCGTCGGATTGCCTGATCCACCTCATCCAGTTTTCCATGGAAGAAATGGCCCGTTTCAATCCAGCGAACCTGAGAGGGTCCTGGACGGTTCTTCACCCAGGCCTCAACCAACGCCGGCTCGGCGAATTCATCCTGCCGACCCTGGATGACGAGGAGCGGTTTTCTCGCCGACTCCTCGGGAAACGTAAAGTCCCGAAGCCCGAGGGCCAGACCGATTCCGATGAGGCGATCTACCTTCTCATCGACCCCACCCACCGGAAGCCCCATCCAGGCACCGAACGAGTAACCCGCCAGAACGAGCGAAAAGTCGCCGGCATAATCTCGAGCCAGCTCCAGGACCGCCCGCACATCTTCTGCCTCCGCCCCCTGCCCGTCATGTGTTCCCGTACTCTTCCCGGTTCCTCGAAAGTTGAACCGTAATGAGTGATACCCCTCTCGACGCAGCGCCCTTGCCGCCGTATAGACTACCTTGTTCTCAAGGGCCCCCCCACCTTTGGGATGGGGATGACAAACAACGGCTGTTCTTCCCGGTTCGGCCGCCGGGCCGGGCTCAAAAAGAACTTCAATCTCACCCGCGGGCCCCGGGATCAAGTATCGCCTCCTGTCGAAGTTCAAGATTCTTTCTCCGACAGAAGTCTATTTTGCGTGGACAAAGCGACCACCATTCTCGGACGCCAGACTCTCCATGAACTCGGCTCCGTTTTCATTTCCAAGGTGGATGCAATGAATGGTGACCCGCCCTCCGGGGTTGATTCTTCTTACTTCCGCAAGGATGTCTTCTTGATCCGGTATCGATCCGCAGGTAGGTTCGCCGTCAGAAAGAAAGAGAATTGTATCGGCAAGTTCTTCATCGCTGACCTTTCCTCTCGGCCGTGACATCTGGAGTGCCTCAAGGAGCGGATCAAACGTATTGGTCCCTTGCTGGGGATTTAACTCGCTTGTCCACCTCTTTACGTCCCGCCTCTTGTCCGCCGTCGCCGGTACCAGGGTCCGAGAATAGCGAGTCACTTTTGTATTGTAGGCGATGACATTGAAACGGGTGTCGTCCTGAAGGCCGGTGATCGCCTTTTCAAGTTCAACGCGAGCAAGCTCCATCTTCACTCTTCCCAGCTCTCGTAAAAACCCCTGCTTGGGCTTGTAACCAACTCGACGCCCCATGCTCCCGCTGATATCCAGCACAAAGACAACTCGCTTTGAATCGAGCTCGATCCCGAAATAGCGCCATTCGGATTCAGCACTCTGCTTTCCTGTTCTTTCAGACACAGGAGGTCTTCGCCACGTTGGACGAGAACTAGCCCACCAGGATTGCCAGCGCTCCGAGAGTCGTCCTAGATTCTCCCCCGTAAGCTTTCCCAGCTCATCCAGGATCTCCCGGCGTGGCAAACCGGTCTCTCGATCCAGTCGACCCACGAGGTAGTCGACGGACTCGGTCGAGGCCTTGCTGGCCACAACCCGCACCACAGCCCGACGAATGAAGGGATCCGGGTCATCTCCGCAGGAGGCGATGAGCTCGGCAAAAGGATGAGAAGGAAAACGCCCAGCACACGAGATCGCTTCCAGCCGTTCATCCCGCCCATCCCCAAGGCGCGCGGCCTCGGTAATCAGATCGGAAAACTCCAGGAGGAACGGGCCGTCAAGAGAAGACAAGAGCTTCTCGCGGGTTGTACCCACTCTCCCGGCAAGGTAGTGCTCTCGAAATTCATTCCGCAGAACATCGCGCCCCGGATCACTCCCTCCAGGTTCCACCGCTTCAAATTTCTTGCCGAGGCTTCGGGAGAGGAGAACAAAACGCTCAAGCACGCCGGTGGCCTGACCAACTTCCGCGTTCAAGGCCCGACTTTCAACCAGGAGCCGTTGATAGCGAGCTCTCGCATGAACGGATGTCCATCGTGCCCCGTCCTTGAATAGCTTGTAGTTGTTCTCAAAATGACGAAGCAGTCTTTTTCCCTGGGCATCCCGGCGAGACACGGTTCGTTTCAAATTCGTTGCCAGGACAGGAATCACCGCCCAGGCCATGCGAATGGCTTGACTCGCTTCACCCCGTAAAGCCAATCGGTCGGCATAGGCCAGCCTTTCCTCGTACGAAGCCCGTTTCAGAACAGAGACCGCGGTCTTCATTTCCTTTTGGAAAGACTCATCAACCTGATCCCGTGCCCGAACCCGGTTTCCGATCAGGGGAAACAGGGAAACGAAGAGGATCAGGAACGGTCTTATTTGCCCACCACACTTCATATTGACCATTCTAACTCGAAGCGTGGATAATCAGCAGCCCTTCCACGAGTGGCCCATGCGGGCTAGACTGACGGGATCATCAGGAGAACAACCCATGACTCAGCTTGCGACTCTCAGTCAGATCGAAGAAGCCCAAAGGGCTCTGAAGGACATTATCGTTCGGACCCCTCTCGTCCCCCTTCGAAACAAAGATTCCGACTCGAGCGACATTTACCTGAAGCCCGAGATTCACCAGGCCGTCACTTCCTTCAAGCTTCGCGGAGTATTTTATGCGGTGCAATGCCTCACGGACTCGGCTCGCAACAAGGGCCTCAGCACCGTGAGCGCCGGAAACACCGCTCAGGCTCTTGCCTGGGCAGGGAGGCATTTCGGCGTCGCGGCCAGAAGCATCATGCCGGAAACCGCACCCCGCACGAAAATCGAGGCGGTGGAAGCTTTGGGAGGGATTCCGGTTCTTGTTCCCATTGCCGAGGTCTTTCGCTTCATGCAAGAAAAGCTGTGGGAAAATGAACCCTATGCCTACATCGATCCGTGGATCAACCCTCAAGTTCATGCGGGCCACGGTTCCCTCGGCCTGGAGATTCTTGCTGATATGCCGGATGTAAAAACAGTTTTCGTTCCTGTCGGCGGCGGAGGGCTCCTCGCCGGAGTCGGTGCGGCTATCAAAGCCACACACCCCGATGTGCGTCTCGTTGCCGTCGAGCCGGAAGGGTGCCCGTCCTTTCACCGGAGCCGACAGGCCGGCTCACCCCAAAAAGTAGAGTGCAAGACGCTCTGTGATGGAGTGGCCGTTCCCTACATGACGGACGAGATGTTTCCTCTACTCAATCAACTAGCCGATGATGCCGTACTCGTCTCTGAAACTCGGGTACGCGAAATGATCCGGCTGCTGGCCCTCGAGAACAAAATGGTGGTGGAAGGATCCGGCGCACTCCCGCTTGCCGCCGCCCTCGATATGCACAGAGAAGAACGAGGAAAAAGCGTCTGCATTCTTACCGGCGGAAGCCTCGACTCACGAGTTCTTATCGAAATCCTCGGCGAAAGGACATGATCATGTTGCAACGCGTCTTCCTTTGCGTCCTATTTCTCGCCACAACGGTTACCTTGTCCTGCCATGCCACGCCGGATCCTCCCACCGGGGAAGAAGTCGATGATGGCCTCACCGAGTGGCTCACCGTCGGGGGCGATCGAGAATGCAGCAAGTATTCTCCTCTCACTCAGATCAACAAGGACAACGTCAAAGACCTTACGGTCGCGTGGACCTTCCACACAGGCGAGGTCAAGAACGGCAAGGGAAAGACCATCGAATGCACGCCCATCATGATTGATGGAGTTTTGTTCATTACCACTGCCAACCGACGAGTCTTTGCACTGGATGCCGCCACGGGAAAAGAGATCTGGAGCTTTGATCCACCCGAATCAAAATACCCCCTTGCTTCTGGAGGAGTGAATCGGGGCGTTGCCTACTGGAGAGATGGAAGCGATTCCGGTGTGGCTCGTATCTTCCACGGGACATCAGACGGCAGGCTGTTTTCTCTTGATGCCAGGACGGGCGAACTTGATCAGAAGTTTGGCACCGGCGGCGTCAAAGACCTCCGAGAAGATCTAGAACCTCACGTGCAAGATCTCTCCTACGGCCCAACGTCAGCTCCGGCAATCTGCAGGGATCGGGTTGTCATGGGCTTTTCCTGCGGTGAAGGCCCCGGGATTGCGGCGCCCGGCGACATCCGCGCGTTTGATGCTCGCACGGGAAAGCAAGCCTGGCGTTTTCATACCGTTCCTCGTCCGGGCGAACACGGCAACAATACCTGGGCCGGAGACTCGTGGAAAATGAGAGGAGGCGCCAACGCCTGGGGCGGCCTCAGTGTCGACGAAAAGAGAGGTTGGGTGTTCGCCGGACTCGGGTCAGCTTCCTTTGATTTCTATGGAGGCGACCGAAAGGGCGAGAATCTTTTTGCCAACTGCGTGATCGCCCTCGACGGAGAGACCGGAAAAAGAATCTGGCACTATCAAACCATCCACCACGACCTGTGGGATCACGACCTTCCCACTTATCCAAACCTGGTGACCCTCAAGAAGGACGGAAGAGAAATCGAGGTTGCGGTCCAGGTCACCAAGCAGGGCTACGTCTTCGTCCTCGATCGCCAGACAGGTAATCCCATCTACCCGGTGGTTGAAAGAAAGATGCCCGCTTCCAACGTGCCGGGGGAAGCGTCCTGGCCAACCCAACCGATTCCCGTCAAGCCGCCCCCTTTCGTGAAGATCGAGTTCACCGAAGATGACATCACGGACATCTCTCAAGAAGCCCATGCCACGGTGAAAGAACAATGGAAAAAGCTCGTCGCTGGCCCATCATTTACTCCCCCAAGCCTTGAAGGCAGTGTCTGCATTCCCGGCTTTCACGGAGGCGCGACCTGGTCCGGCGCATCCTATGACCCCGGTTCTGGCCGGCTATTCGTCAACGGAAACAACGTTCCCAACGTGGTCACCCTCGTTCCTCGAGAGAGCAAGGATCAGGAGCACAGCTACGGGATCACCGGGTACAATAAGTTCCTCGATCCTCAGGGTTACCCGGCCATCAAGCCTCCATGGGGAACCCTTTCTTCCATTGACCTGCGACGAGGTGAGATTGCCTGGCAGGAGCCCCTCGGGGAATACGCCGCTCTCAAAAAAGCCGGCATCCCAAAGACCGGGACGGAAAACTTTGGCGGAACCATCACCACTGCCGGAGGCCTGGTTTTCATTGGAGGGTCAATGGATGAGAAGTTTCATGCTTTCGATGCCGCTACGGGAGAGACTCTGTTTGAATACCAGCTCTCTGCGGGAGGCTATGCGACACCGTGCACCTATCGAGTGAACGACCGCCAGTACGTGGTCATCGCTGCAGGCGGCGCCGGAAAACCGGGAACCCGTCCTGGCGATGCTTTCGTAGCCTTTGCCTTGCCGCGTGAGGAGTAAGTCTCCTACTCGCTACCGGGCACACCGCTCACCGTCAACAGCCAGCTTCGCCGGGACCGAAGAAGCTGATTCTCGTCGAGCAGAACCCAATCCGTGGGATCGTTGACCTCCACCGTAAGCCGGTAAGCACCAGGTTCGGTGTCGGCTCCTTTGAGAAGGAACACGTTTTCAATCTTCCCCTTCTTGAGCTTCCTTGTTTTCCCCTGACGCGGCTCGGCCTTGATGGGATCGAGCTCCTGGGCTCTTCGAATCATCCCTCCGCTGTAGTTGCGGATCCGGTCAGATCGAGTTCCTCTTGTGTACTTGCGTAAATCTGCCTTGGAATGAACCCCAAGATTTTCCAGATACCAGTTCACCTTCAAGCGATGAGACTCTGGCGTCATGGGCATCACCTTGAATTCCATTGCTCCATCCGGGGCAATCACAAGTGGTTCCTCGCCGCGCGGGGGGAACACACCGTCGATGGGATCAACGTATTTGTAAATGCTAAGAACAACCGCCTCCTGGCACACGATGCAATAACTACCACCACCCGACCCCATGACACATCCCTGAACCGTTCCTTTCCAGGCTCCTTTGGACTGTCCGTTGGCTCCCTCAAAAATCCCTACATTCGGCACCTTGGCTTCAAGCCAATGCTTCCAGGGGATTTCGTTGGGGTCCGTCGATCCGGAAACGTTGGGCGAGTTCCTCACACCACCCCGGTGTCCCGTGTCCGAGGTGTACTCATCCCCCAGTCCAGCAAAAGCATGTCCCCACTCATGAATCATGGTGGATCCGGGCCCACCACCGATGGTGGCCACACCGCCCCCTCCAGTTCCCAAGGTGCCAAGGCGGACCATCACCACGGCAAGACCTTCTGAATGAGGGGAGTGAGAAAGATACTTCCGCACAAGGCCATGATCGACGATCACTTGCCCCTGGGAACCACCACTTGCCTTGGCGTCAAGAGCGGTATCGTACTGCCGATCTCCCATGTCGACTCCCTCATCCTTTGAGGCGAGGTTCATCTTATGAAAGTTAAGATACCGGTAGTATTCCTTGAAGGTCGGTTGCCGCTTGAAGAGCTTGATTGCCTCGAGAGTCTGGCGATCAAACCTCTTCTGTTTCTTGGGGTCGAGGCTGTAGCCATCTCCCATGAAAAAGATGTCAACACGGTTCTCTGGATCCCCCGACTTCACCTCGGTGACCGTTCGAAGAAGAGAGTTCTCTCCGGTGCGCACCGCCGCCTTTTCCGCCCACTCTGAGCCGGGAAAGTCTTTTTGGATCTTCTTGAAGAGCTTTCGAGATTTTCCGTAGCCCCCCTTCGTCGCCAGGGCATCCGCGGCCTCGTAGAGTTCTTGAGGGTTGTCCGCCCCGAACACGGGCAAGGCAGAAAGGAAGATGGAGGTCAGGAAAATGGCAAACCCAAGGCGCACAATCCCCCGTAGCGAATCGCTAGTACTACACAGCATGACTTTCCCTTTTTTCTCTTTTGGACGATCTGCGCACGCATGGGTCAGGGCATATCGTGGAGGCTCTCTATTGTGTCACTTTTTCTCGTCAATCTGAAGAGCCCTGGCTCGAAAGAGGAAATCAACGATATTTCCTTCGTGGGGCTGGAGCCAGTTCATTTTGATGGTGGGCATGGCGCCGAGATTCAGCCGATCGATCCCAGTTGTTTCGATGAGCTGTTCCCGCAGTGCCTGATCGTCGGTAATCGCGCTGAGAACCAGGGTCGGTCCCATCTTTTCGATCATTTGATCCTGGGGACATTTCACCACACTGACAAACGGGAACATGTATTCCGTGTTCGCGAGAGGATGATCCGGTGCATCACAGTGGATCACCGTTGGACGCAAGTAGCCACATCTTTCCATCTCGACGAGACGCGCCCCGTAACGTGCGGTCATGTCTTCCGCTCCCGGAGTCTGGACCAGGGCATCGATCTGCTGGGATATCGCCTGGGGAACACCGGGAACCGTAAACGCAGCGATCTGCGCATCCGGGTCTGATGGATCCTTGGGCTCTACGGGGCCGATTCGTTCCGCCACCGCAGCCGCAATTTCCTTGGTGTGACGAGATGCCCAGATGCCCGAGCAGTTGATGCAACCCCGGCCACTGTTCAGGAAAACACTATCAACCATGATGTCGATATAATCTTCCCAGCGATCGACGAGGTCGTCAGCAAGCATGATTTTGCTGAAACCCGGACCATGAACCTGAACCCGGGGGTCACCTGCATATCGCTCGACCGTTGGAGCCCCGCCAAAGATCATGGTGCGTCGGCAACGACTCACGACCTCCGCTCCCATGTCCGCGCCACCCGGATAGATCGAGATCGCCTCTCGCGGAACACCCGCTTCAAAAAAGGCGGTGGCCATCCGGTACGGAGTCCACGGCTCCTGTGGACCGGGCTTCAAGATAAGACCAACTTGCATGGGGATGACCGGAAGCCAGAGGGTGTGCACGCCCGGCGAGTTGGAAGGAAGAACCATTCCCAGTGCAGGGCTTTGCACCTGATAGCTGACCGTGACACCGCGTCCTTCTTCTCCGTAACCCTGGGTCAAAATAGAGAGAGGAAGCCCTCGAGTCAAGGCCTCCAGCATCTGGTCCATGTTACTGAGGACGAAGTGGTTTTTCTCCATGTTGCCGCGACACATGACCTCCGGCAAGCCGGTGGTGGCCGATTGCATCCTGGCAAAGTCATCCGGTGACTGGACCCCGTCCCCGAGCGGGAGAGTCCCGTTCAGGTAAAGGTCGGCCGCCTTCTTCATCATCTGCACGAGGTCGGAAGTCGGTATCTTCTTCAGAGCCTCCCGGGCCTGCTTGACCTTTCGAATATCCCGGCCAAGAAGCCCCGGATTCGCCTGACCAACTCGAGCAAGAGGCTCCCCGGTAATGAAATGAGAAACCTCATCGGCTTCCAGACTCTCGTAGGGCTTTCCCCAGCGCAAGACAGGAATATTAAGCACCCAACCACCTCCTCTTAGTAAACACCGACAGTGGTGGATTGGGCCAGCTCATGGTAGGGCCGGACTCCACTGATTCCATCCCACGGATATTTCTCATAGGGAGCCTCCCGCTCTCCTTCATCACGCTCAAGGAAACCGGGAACAAACAACTCCTGGGTCAATGTAGTCAACTTCACACGACCGGTGGCTCCGTAGTCGACACATTGGTTCGTGTCTTCGAACGAAACCACTTCGATCGTTGCTCGGGGCTGGGGAGCATAATAGGAGATCTTATAACCGTCCTCGGCTGTTACCGGACGAGAGCATGCAAGCCCCATCAAGGTGTTGCCATAAGTCGGAGTCATGTAGACGCCCTCGATCAACTCCTCCATGGCAAAGCGAGTCCACTGAGGAGTGAATTCGGTGCCGCCGGAGAAGATTCCCTGAATCCCCATCTCGCCGATCGAGGACCCTCGGTCAGCCAGGGCGTTGGCGAGAGACTCCAGAAGTTTGGGGGTCGTGAACATACATTTCACATCGTGCCCCGCCTCAAGGACGGTAATCGCCTGATCAACGATGTGCTTCTTGTATGCCTCGAGCTGGTCCATCTGCCCCTTCTTGATGAGCTTGATCACCCACCGGGGGTCGAGGTCGACACAAAAACAGACTCCTCCTCGATGCTGGCAGAGATGCTCGACCGCCAATCGAAGACGCCGTGGCCCGGACGGACCGAGCATGAGCCAGTTCGACCCGGGAGGGAAAAACTCATCCGGAAGGGTCTCACTGAACATTTCATAGTCGGTTCGAAAATCGTTGATGGCGACCCTGCTCTTTGGAGTTCCGGTGGTGCCTCCCGTTTCGAAGACATAGATCGGCTCGTTGGCGAACGCCTTTGGAACCCAGCGCCGCACCGGTCCACCCCGCAACCAATCGTCTTCGAAGGGGGGAAACTTCTTCAGATCGTCAAAATTCTGGACGTCATTGCGCGGATTGAAGGGCAATTTGGAGGCATAATCGAGCCAAAACGGACACCCTGTATCCGGGTTGAAGTGCCACTCCATGGTTTTGCGAACATGTTCATCGAGAGCCGTCCGCGCCTCTTCGACCTTTTGATCGAGATCCAGAACCGGGGAATCACTCACTCGCTCAACTCCTCATCATTCAATCCTGAAGGTCCGTGGCTCCTCGAGCCGCTCTTGTCGCCTCGCTGCCGAGCGAAGATCGACTATTATATACGGTCATTCGCCCGAATTGAGGGGATTCCCCAAACAAGCCGCGAACCCGGAACGTCTTCAACCCGGTCCTTGCAGCCCGAAGGTCCCAAAATCGGGGATTTCAGGAACTTTCCCCCCGAGGGGATGTAAAAAAGAGACCTTTCCCAATTTTCTCTGGAAGCCATTCACTCGAAGTCCCGGAGACACCATGCTTCAAAGCAGAGTTTTACTGGACGTCAAAGAACTCAGGTATAGCTACGGAGAGAGGGTGGCGGTGAACGGCGCTTCCTTCCAAATACATCGGGGGGAAATTTTCGGTTTTCTCGGCCCCAACGGAGCAGGGAAGACGACGACCATCTCTTGCCTTTCCGGTCTCCTTGGCGACTGGAAGGGAGAGCTCCTGTTCGATGGAAACACATTTTCCCCCTCAAAGAACATCGACGACCGGAAGCGACTTGGCACGGTTCCTCAGGAACTCGCGCTCTATGAAGATTTGACGGCCAAAGAGAACCTGACCTTCTTTGGCCGCTTGAACGCTCTCAGAGGTTCGGAGCTCGAGCAGGCCGTCCAGCATGCCCTGCAAATCGCGGAACTCACGGACAGAGAAAATAGCCGGGTAAAGGAATTCTCGGGCGGAATGAAACGCCGGCTGAACCTCGCCGCGGGAACCCTTCACAAGCCTGACCTTCTCCTTCTCGACGAGCCCACGGCAGGAGTCGATCCTCAATCCCGAAACCACATCTTTGAAGCGTTGCTCAACCTGAAGAAGAACGGCCAAACCCTCCTCTATACCACTCATTACATGGAGGAAGCGGAAAAGCTCTGTGATCGGATCGCGATCATCAATGAAGGGGAAGTCTGTGGGGTGGGAACGCCGCACGAGCTCGCGTCTCGAGCCGGGAATGCCGACGCGAACCTGGAAGAGATCTTCTTACAACTGACCGGAAGAAAGTTGCGCGATCAATGAAAACAATCACGGCGGCCATCTGTATCGCGGCAAAAGATCTGAAGTCCTACTTCCGCGATCGTACTGGAATGTTGCTCGGGTTCTTGCTCCCCATCATTCTGGTCAGCGTATTCGGACTTACCATGAGCTGGGTTTTTGGCTCCGAGGGGGGAATGCCCAAATCAACCCTCTGGGTCGTCGACGAGGACCAAACCGAGAAGAGCGAGTTCTTCATCACTCAACTCCGCTCGGCGGACATGATCGTGGTAAGACCCAAGCCCGACGATGAAGCCAGGTCCCAGGAGGATCTTCGGCAAGAGATCGCGGACGGAGAAGTTCATCATGTATTGGTCCTTTCCAGAGGCTTTGAGGCCGCCGTCGCCGCGGGTAAAACTCCAGAACTGATCATGCTTCGTGATCCGGGCCGGGAGATGGAAGATCAGGTCACTCGCATCTCGATCATGCAAGCGTTCATGGCAACGAGCGAAGGCAAGATGTGGCCCCAGGCGCTCGCTGGCATGATGGACAAGATGGGGCTCGATGACCAGGGCGTCGACCAGATCATGGGCCTCTCCAAGGGAATCCAGGCCACAATTTCCGCTTTCGTTCAGTCCTCGGGGGGAGAGGCCGAAGAACCAAAGACAACCGAGGAGGCAAAAGAGAAATCAACGGAAGGTGGATTCGATTTTGGCAGCTTCATGACCGACATGGTGCCGCTGACAACCGAAGATATCCAGCCCCCCGAGCGCCCCAAAAACCTCTCCTACATTCTTTCCCAGAATGTCGCCGGCGTGATGGTCATGATGCTCATGTTCGGGCTCATGGCATGCAGCTCCATGCTCATTCTTGAACGAGAGTCAGGGGCTCTTCCCCGGCTACTTCTCGCCGCCATCCCCCGGGACAGCATCCTTCTTGGCAAGTTCTTCTTTGCTGTCGTCATCGGTCTGATTCAGTTGCTGATTCTCTCCGCCTACGGTGAGCTCGTCTTCGAGGTTGGCTTGTTCCGTGACCCCATCACGTTGATCATCATTTCGTTTACCTGGGTCCTGGCGGCAACAAGCTTCGGCATGCTCATCGCCTCCTGGGCAAAAACGACCAAGCAAGCCGAGGGACTTTCAACCATCCTCATCCTCATCATGGCAGCTCTTGGAGGATGCTGGTTTCCCATTCAACAGGGCAGCATCCCTTGGGGCGCAAAGATCGTGACCCATTCAACCCTCACTCACTGGGCCATGTCCACCTACCAGGGAATGCTCTGGCACGGTTTCACCTGGAGCCATCCCAAAATGCTGGTCAGCCTCGGGGTCCTTTGGGGCTTCACCATCCTCGGTTCCGGGGTTGCCGTGTCCTTCTATCGAAAACGGTACGTCGCGGGATAAACACCATGAAAACCATTCTGATCCTGATCACCCTCACCCTCGTTCTCGCCGGCCCATTTGAAACCCTCGCCGAGAATCCCTCTCCGATCGCCATCGTGGGAGTCACGGTTGTGGATGTGGAAAAGGGAGCGCTTCTTGAGGGTCAAACCGTGCTCCTTCGAGATGCACTCATCAAAAGCGTCCAACCCTCGGCGCAAGAACTTCCAGCAGGGGTAACCGTCGTGAACGGTCGTGGCAAATATCTCATCCCCGGCCTCTTCGACTCCCACGTCCACTTCGTTGATCCTCCCTCCTACGGGAAGCTTTTCCTTGCTCATGGAGTCACCCATGTGCGAGATCTTGGCGGGTCCACCGGGCAGGTCCTGGCCATCCGCGACGCGCTCAACAAAGGAGAGATGACCGGCCCTTCCATGATCGCCACCGGCGCCATCGTCGATGGGAAGCCCGCAATCTGGCCATTTTCGGAAGAGTGTGACACACAAGAGCAAGGGCGTGCCGCCGTCAGGAAACTGTCCGGCCAGGGGGTCGATCAGATCAAGGTCTACAGCATGCTCAAGAAGGATGTGTACCTCGCCATCCTGGATGAGTGCAAGAAGATCGGCATCCGTGCGGTGGGCCATATCCCGCACACCGTAACCCTGGAAGAGGCGGTTGCCGCCGGCCAAAAAACCTCCGAACACTTGAACGGGCTGGACGAGTTACTGGGGAGGCTCTCCGGGTCAAAGAAACCAGGGTCTCATTCGAACCATATGGATCATTTTCGTTACTGGAAAGAAATCAACAACATAGACCTTGAAGGATTTCGTTCGGTTCTTGGCGATGTGGCGGAAGCGGGAATGGCTCATTGCCCGACCCTTGTCGTTTTTCAGGGCCTTGCAAGCCTTGCCGACGGAACGGGGAAGGAACACCCGGAGCTTGCCTATGTCCCCGGCTCCATCCAGAGCTTCTGGGACCCGGAACGATACGGCTTTGCCACCTACATAAACGACACCATTCCATCGATGAAAAAGTCCGTCTTCGAACTCCACAAGGCAGGCGTGACCCTTCTAGCAGGATCGGACCTCGCAAATCCCTATGTCTTTGCTGGTGCCTCGTTGCACGATGAGCTCGCACTTCTTCAGGATTGCGGCGTCCCCGCGGCCGAAGTGCTTCGCTCCGCAACCCTGAATCCCTCCCGGGTATTTGGGCTCCCGGATGTTGGGACCATCAAACCGGGGAAGATCGCCTCCCTTGTCCTTATTCGTAAGAACCCCCTTCTTGACATCCGGAACGCTCGGGAGATCGAAGCGGTCTTCCTTCGTGGTCGATACATTCCCGCCGACGAAATAGAAGAACTCCGACAAGAAACCCTCGCCATGGTCAAAGGAGTCTCGAAGCCTGGCTCTTCAGGCGAAGTCGATCTCAACTTGCCGGGAACCCTGATCCATCGGGGAACATATACATCAACGTTCAATGGAATGAACGCGGGAAGCGAGGACTTCGCCATCACGCTCCTTGCAGATGGCGGACGACGCCTGAAGGCCCACAATCAACCCATCGGTTTTGGAAACCCTTCCGTTACCACGGCGGAACTGGCAAAGAACGCTCCCCATCCGACGATCCGCTGGAACGAGATGACCAGCTCGACTGTTGTGAAATACGAGATTTCCGGAGAGCTTGCCAGGGCAACGGCCCTGATCCGTGGACAGGTTCTGCCCCCCCAGACAGCAGATATCAAGAAGTCCGCCTACTTCAGCGGCCCCTCGAGCGCCCAGAACTTTGCCGTGTTCGAGCACCTCGAACTGCAAGTAGGCAAGACTCTTCCCTTTTCCAGCATCGGCTTCGGGTTCCCCAGCTGGAGGATGATGGTTGCCCCCGCAACTCTTACCCGAGGGGAAGACGAGGCATTGACTCTACCCGACGGGCAATCCGTCAACGCTCGAACTTTCCGGGTGAAGTTCAACACCCCCATGGGCGAGTTCGACACGAGGTTCTGGGCCGCGGAAGACGGGCTCCCCCTGAAAAGTATCATGAAGATGTCCTTTGGGACGGTCGAGGTCAAGCTATCGAAGCTCTCCTCAGGAGAACGTGGCTAATGCCCTGATTCCCCGGGCGCGGGAGTTGCGTGGGCTTATTCTGGCTTCTACAATAGCCAGGTCACGCAACCATGAAACCGAGGAGCAAGTCATGAGCGACCAGATAGACCTCAAAGAGTGCGTCGAAGGAAATGACGGCATCTCGGTCATTCGAGCCAGCGAGACCTGTCGGGGGTGGAACGGGATCAAATACAAGATCGGGATGTCGGAGAAGAACGTCGGATCCAAAAAACTCTCGATGAATGTGGCTCAGATCCCTCCTGGCGGTGTGGCTTACGCCCACATCCACGTTGATTTTGAAGTCATGCTGTACATCCTCCATGGAAACGTCCGCCACGAATACGGCACGGGGCTGAAGAAATCCGTCGAGAATAAGGCCGGTGACTTCATTTACATCGAGCCGGGAATGCCTCACGAAGTTTTCAACATGAGTGAAGAGGAACCGGTTGTCGCCGTCGTCGCCCGCTCGGACTCGAGCGAATGGGAAAACATCGTAAACTATGACCGGAACAGCGAGTCCTAGGATAACTCAAGAGGACTTCAATCATGGATGATCTTCGCTTTCCGATTGGTACCTTTGAAGCAAAAGCATCCTATTCCAGGGAAGAGATCAACGCGGGAATCGACGCCATCGAAACAACGCCCGGTCGTCTAGGCGAGGCGGTCTCCGACTTGACGGAAGCGCAGCTCGACACGATCTATCGACCCGGCGGGTGGACCGTTCGGCAAGTTGTCCATCACCTCCCCGATAGCCACGTCAATAGCTACGTTCGGTTCAAACTTGCTCTCACCGAAGAAGTCCCCACCATCCGTCCCTATCACGAAGACCGATGGGCAACGCTTGCCGATTCAAAAGCCCCGATCCAGCTATCGCTTTCCCTTCTTGAGGCTTTGCATCAACGATGGGTGGTGTTGTTGCGATGCCTCTCTGACGAAGATCTTGCTCGTCGCTTTCGCCACCCCGAAATCGGTGAGCTCGAAGTGACCACCAACATAGCCCTCTACGCCTGGCACGGTAATCATCACATCGCTCACATCACCGCTTTACGCCAAAGAAGTGGCTGGTAAGAGCACGGGAACGAACATGATCACGACTTCGAGAATCGTCACCCTCTTCTTCGTTGGACTCATCTTGAGTACCTGCGGCTGCTCGAGCTTTAATCGGGAGTGGGAAGAGTTCCCCGCGATGGGGAAGGACTCCCCGGCCGGGCGCTGGGTGGGCCGGTGGAACAGCCAGGTAAACGGACACGAAGGGGACCTTCGGTGCATGATCAGCCCCGCCGAAAAAGACATGTACGAGGCAAAATTTGAGGCCTCCTACGGACCGGCTCTTACGTTCAGGTACTCCATGAGTTTTTCCGCAACCAGGGAAGACCGTTCCTGGATTCTCGAAGGAGAGGAAGACCTTGGCCTCCTTGCTGGAGGCATTTATCGCTATCGAGGAACCGTCGATCTCACTGATTTCGTCGCCACCTACTCTTCCGCCAAAGATATGGGAACGTATCGAATGACCCGGTTCCTGGAAGAAAAAGTAGCAGCAGCAGAAGAAGAGGAACACGAGTGAGCGAGTGGAAAGAGGTGGCAGACCAGGCCGACCTCCCGGTGGGATCGGCGCTCAGCGTGGAAATCGGCAGGGACAAGATCGGCCTCTTCAACGTAGAAGGAACCATTTATGCCATCGGTGACGAATGTACCCACGCCGACGCATCTCTCTGCAAGGGACTCGTCGAAGGCACGACTGTGTACTGCCCCTGGCATGGGGCCGCCTTTGACCTGAAAACCGGCGAGAAGCGAAGCAATCCCGCTCCTTTTGGCGTCCCGTCCTACAAAGTAAAAATCGATGCAGGAAAGATCTTCGTCGAAAGCAAGCGATAGGGAGAAGGCCCCCCTATCGCTATCTCACGTTTCTCTGGAACGATCAGGCTTCCGCCGCAACCTTGTGAATGTGGATGTCTTGCTGCGGATACGGAATCGAGATTCCCGCTTCGTCAAACTTCTCTTTGACCGTTCGGGTAAGATCCCAGTAAACATCCCAGTAGTCCGACGTCTTTGACCAGGGCCGACAGACGAAATTCACGGACGAGTCGGCGAGTTCATGCACCTTGATCACAGGCGCCGGATCTGCCAGTACCTTGGGGTGAGCCTTCACCACCTCTTCGAGAATCTTCTGGGCATCTTCCATGCTGTCGTCGTAGCCGATCCCGAACATGAGGTCGACCCGTCGTGTTGTACTTCCGGTGATGTTCGTGATGATCCCGCCCCAGATAGAACCGTTGGGAACGATCAAGGTCTGGTTATCAGGGGTCTTCAGTGATGTCGATACAAGACTCATTGCGGCGACCTTCCCGGTCACTCCGGAAGCCGTTACCACATCCCCAAGATCGTAAGGGCGATAGAAGAGAATCATGATGCCTGCAGCAAAGTTGCTGAGGGTTCCCTGCAGTGCAAAGCCAATGACAAAACCAGCAGCCCCGATCGCAGCGAGGAAGGGCCCGATATTGACCTCCAGCATCGAAAGCGCAATCACAACTCCAATCAAAAACACAAGCTTCCTGGCCGTGTTGACAAAGAAGTCCTTCAGAAGATCCGAAACCTTCATCCGTGACAAGGATAGAGTCTTCTTGATAATTCGGGCAACGATGGCAGCCAGTAGCCGAAAAGCAATCAAGGTCAAGAGAAAGAAGGCGATGTTCTTGACCCAGCGAATTCCACCTTCTGGCGATTCGGCCCAGTTCCGCACGTAGCTCAACACCACGCTGGGGTTCTTTACGTCTGCAGCAATGTCCGAAACGGCACTCACATATTTCTTGTAGGAGCTGACGTCGCCGCCTTTGTTTTCAAGCTCCCGCAGGACGAGGTTGAGGCGATCAATGGCAAGGGATCGCTGGGCGAGCAAGTCGACTTCACTCGCCATTTCATCTTCGGCTCCTCCCTTTTGAAGAGCAATGCGAGCGGCACTCAGAGCTCTCACTGTTTCCTTGACCTGATCCAGCCAAGCATCCGCAATGGACGTGAGCTCCGCCTGATCAAAAGGAGTCAACATCAGCTCAAACTCCTGCAAGGGAGTTTCGCGAGACCCGACAAGACCCGGCCCTTCGGGCTCCTCCGCAATCAAAGACGCGGATAAAATGAAGGTGGATATCACCGCAAAAACAAAACATGGCAGAAGCTTGGTGGTCTTTTCAAACATGGCATTTCCCATCGAAGGTAAAGGAATGTGTGATCTCGGAGGGCACGGAACACTTGACACGAAGAAGATTAGCCCCCTTTCGGGGGGCAACTTATCAAATCAGACTCGACCTTGGGATCGAGAAAATCACCGATTTCGGGGGCTCGAAAACCCGACCCCCATTGTCGCCAATCCCATTCCTGCAAGCCCAACGGGGCCTGATATTTGCCCCGACTTCAACTTTCCCAGGAAATCACTGAACCCTTTTCGGCTCCGGACGTATGATAGCTTGGTGAAATCAAATTGATTACGGAGCAATATTATGGAACAAGTAACTGAGAAGCCTGCGTTCAAGCTGAACGGATTCTTGATGCTGACGGTGGTCATCGGAGTTCTGGGTGGAAGCATCTGGCTGTTTATTGGCGCGGTTCAGCAGGAGGCGATCCCCTCCATTCTCACCGCAGTCGGGGGCTTCATCCTCTCCATCCTGCTGATGGCGGGCTTTGTCCCGGTTCAGCCCAACGAGGCCCGGGTCCTCCTCTTCTTCGGACATTACACGGGTGTCATCCGGGAGTCTGGATTCTTTTGGGTCAATCCGTTTGCGATAAAGAAACGGGTTTCCATGCGGGTTCGCAACTTCAATAGCGAGAAGATCAAGGTCAACGAATCTTCCGGAAGCCCCATCGAGATCGCCGCCGTCGTCGTATGGAAAGTCATCGACAGCGCCAAGGCTCTCTTCGAGGTCGATCATTACTCTGGCTTCGTCGACATCCAGAGTGAGACGGCACTTCGAGCACTGGCTGTCCGCTACCCCTACGAGCCGGATGATGAATCCCAGTATTCCCTTCGCGGCAACCCTGAAGACATCGCTGAAGAGCTGAAAAAGGAAGTGCAAGCTCGACTCAATGTGGCTGGCGTGGAGGTCATGGAGGCAAGGCTCACTCATCTGGCTTACGCACCCGAGATTGCTCAAGCCATGCTTCGTCGCCAGCAGGCGCAAGCTGTCATCGCCGCCCGTCGGCTGATTGTAGACGCTGCGGTAGGAATGGTGGACCAGGCCTTGACCCATCTCTCCGAGCAGAAGATCGTGGATCTTGACGAAGAGAAAAAGGCCGCCATGGTCAATAACTTGATGGTCGTCCTTACCGGCGATCACGGACCGACTCCCATCATCAATACAGGAACCCTCTACACCTAACAGCCCGTTGACAAAGTCAGATTTCGTCGAGGACAGCCCTTTCGGCCCAGCTCTGCGTCGCCGAAAAGCACAAGAATCAACAAATTCGAGTCCATTCCGGCTCCTTCATCTGAACCGAAATGACTAGCCCTCGACAAAAAGCACTTGATCAACGGACTGCCAGCCCGAAATCGCATGACGGAAAAGAAACGATTCTTGCTGCGGCTTCATCCGGAGCTCTACCGCACCCTCGAGAAATGGGCGGCGGACGAGCTCCGGAGCGTCAATGCTCAGATCGAGTTCATCCTTACCGACGCAGTTCGCAAGCAAGGCAGGTCCCCAGAGGAAAACGACCCGTCCTCGAATACGGACTAGCGAGCCACAAGTCGCCGGATCTTCAGGTTGCGAAATCGCACCTCATCTCCATGATCTTGAATCGCGATCAAACCTGACGCCATCTTGCCGAACTCAGGCATTCTGGAAAACTTACTCCCGGCGACAAGCTTCGTAAACCGGGGACTGTCTAGCCGATACTCCACCACCTTGTATCCGTTCAACCAATGCTCAACATGATTCCCTTCAACCCGAATCCTCGCATGATTAAACTCACCGGCGGGCCGAGAAACGGGCCGTCGACAGGAGATCAAAGCGTACAAAGAACCGGCGGAAGTGAGCGGGTTCTTCCCATCCCCGTGGAGAGCGTCGTCTAGCACTTGCATCTCAGGACCGGTCTCGTACGTTGCACCCCGGGTTTCGGAGACGTTGTACATGATCCCGCTATTCCCTCCCGGCTCGACCATCCATTCACATTCAAACTCAAAATCGTCATAGGCTTCCGTGGTAACCAAATCCCCCCCACCTTGGCCGCGCACATGCATGAGACAGCCGTCCTCAACAACCCAACCCCGCCGAGGAAGAGAATCGGAGCGAAACCCGCGCCACCGAGTGATCGCCTTTCCATCGAACAGAAGCTCCCAACCTGCCGCCTTCTCCTCGTCCGAGAGAACGTTGTTCCGGACAACCGGCGACGGACGACCAACGACACCCGGTCGATGCTTTGGAATCCCGTTCAAGGTGTACCAGCATTCCGTGCTCCAAAGAGCTCGATGCGAAACGGAACGGAGCTGTCCTGACAGCCTCAAATAGATCACATGATCCGGAAGAAGATGGTCAAGCTCAAGAAAGACTTTTCTTCTGTCCGCAGAAACAGAGGCGGACTTTGGAACGAGTTGACGCTCATCGACCTTGGGGCCACCATATTCACTCGTTGGCACATAGCGCCACATCGAAATCGTGTAGTCTTCAACTCGCTCTCCGTGGGAAGGGGCAAGAGGCTCGGTAAACTCAATCTCCATGCCATTGGTCTTGGCGCGTACCGCCCTCATCTCAAACGAGGGTTCTCCATTTTCAGAAAGTCGTTGGAGACCGTAAAGATTTTTACCGTCATGGCGCCAGTTCCCACCACTCCCGATCCCTCCGACGAAGATCGTCCCATCCTCACGAATCTTCATCCGATTGATACCGGCCTCAAGCCCCTGAGTGAAACGAAAGGCGGCTCCTTGAAGCCTGCCACGGACATTCTCCATGAACACCCTCTTGATGCCACCATGGGTCACATCGCTGACCGCAAGCTGCCCCATGAATGGGCCGTGCGGAAAAACAGAGATCTCTCCCGGAGAGTTTCCGATCTCGTTCTGAGGGAGCCAGGCAACCGGAGGAGTCCTCTCCTTTTCCTGCCAGTTTTTCGGGAGAGCCGCCCTCGAGTCATAAAACGCCCCGATTTGAAGGTGGACGATCTTGCTAGCGGGTAGCCAATCTCCTTGATTATCGGCGATGAAGATCTGGCCATTGCGAGTCAGACCGATTCCGTTCGGTGTTCGCAAACCCTCGGCGACAAACTCGAGTTTTCCCGTGGCAAGCTCCACTCGTGCACTCCGACCCCGATCGGGAGCCTGAGGCCGAGTAGACTTTCCGCCCGGATCAATCGCTATGGCCAGATTAAAATAGAGCCATCCGTCCAGATGCACGAGTCCAAAGGAAAACTCGTGAAAGTTGGGCGATACACTCCAGGAATCGCTGATGCAGCGATACTCATCTGCCTCGCCATTCCCATCGTGGTCGATGAGCTCGGTCAACTCCTGCTTTTGCAGAACGAAGATTCGATCACCCACCACCGAGAGCCCGAGCGGCTCCGCCAATCCCCAAGCAAATCTCTTTGCCGTGATCTCCTCCCGGTTGGTCCCGTGCACTCCATCGAGAACATAAACCTCACCCGTTGCGTTCCAGCAACTCACGATCATGCGCCCGTCCGAGAGGAAATCCAGACCACCAACCTTGGGTTGGAAGTCATCGGGTCGGCAAGTCATCACATCATAGGAAGGATGAACATGAACAAGCGGGCGGCCATCTCCCGGAGGATCCGGAGACCGCAAGGGTTCGATCTTCTTGTTGCCGGGCGATGTGACACGAACAACTCCCGCAGGAGTCGAAAGATGTTTCCTGGGAATGATCTCGAACTCATCAACCCCAGGTGGTTTCCACTCCAGCTTGAGGATCGCCCCCCCTCCATTTTCAAAATGACGAACCGTAAAAGTATGGTATCCCGACTCAAGCTCCAGAACATTGCTCTTCACGGTAGCTCCGTGAAGGCCATCGTGATCGATCACAAGACGATCATCCAGCCAGAAGTTCGAGCCATCATCGCTGGTAAGCCTGAATCCAAACTCTCCCGACACTTCGACCTGAAGGCGTCCGGTAATGACCGTAAGAAACTGATCCTCGTGATCGGCAAAGTCACCCCGGGTATCAAGCAAATCAATGGAAGAAATGAGTCTGTTGGTATTCGGTGTCTGACCTTCGATCAGCTCAGGAACAAGTGTGAGCGGCGCGCCGATGGCATAAATAGCCAGATTGACACCCGGCTCGAAGACCCTCGCATCCTGGCTCCTCCCGATTCCTGAGAGAAGAAGAAAGGATACAACCAGGAGCGAACATACGGCAAGGCTTCGGTGATGGGTCATGGCATTTCTGTCAAATGATAGGTCAATCGAAGAACTGATTCGCCGTCTTGTAAAACAGCACGATACTCATCACCAACCTTCTGAATCTCGAGAGCATCACCTTCTGTCTGACTGACCCCGGAAAGGTCACCCAGATTCACCTCCACGGCCTCACCGCTGGAAAGACCACTCAAAAAGAAGGTGCGGTAAAGCACAGGATCTGCGAGTGCCCCGCATTCCGGGCTCTCGGAAGCCAGGAAAACCCGTCCGCTGCTCGAAGTCAATCGATACTGAAGGCGCAGTCTTCCCGCGATGATCCGGTAGCCAAGATATTGTGCCGTCAAGCTCTCCCGGACGCCCTCTTTCTTCAGGGTCCACACGGAACCCACCGGCCCCTCATCAAAGGGCTCTCCCAAGGTTGTGGGCTGGGGTCCATGTTCGCCGGTGAAAACGGCACCCTCAAAATTCACTCCCCCTCCCCAACTTCGATAGAAGCTGCAACTCTCCGCATCATAAGCGACCCACATCCGGGGATCCAACGCAGCAACGATCATCCGAGGCTTCTCGTTCAACACACAGCGAAAGATCCAGGGAGACCTGGGGCGCCCGGACGAAACCGCCGGGACGTTCAGCCCAAACGTCTTCCCCTCGATCGAACACTGGCCCGTTGCTGCCCATTCCGCTCCCCGAGCAATGAGCCATCTGAACTGCGGGTCAAGGTGAGACGATCGACTATTCACATCCCCTCTCCATACATGCCCAAGGGGTGTGTGAAAGACCCTCCCTTTTCCGAAATGGGAGACGGTCATCATGGGCTCGCTCTTTCCGGTCCCGTTCGATTCCTTGCTCGAGTGAGCGGTGGCAAGGACGCGGTAGTTCGCTCCCTCCATCTTCACAAGGTTGTGATAAAGCTCATCCGGGTGAGCCTTGAGATCGGGCATTCCAAATGTCAGGGGGTGATTCCGGTCGATGATCTTGACGTCGAATTCATGGAATTTTCCGTGGCCGGTCCCTTTTCTCCAGCACAGACCAACGAGAGCTTCAAAATCTTTCCACCCCTCAAACGCGTTGTTCGATGCGTGGACAATCACAACACCGACCCCACCCCGGACCGCGGCGAGGAATGCCTCCTCCGCCTTTTCCCCCCAACGTTTTCCGTTGTAGTCGAGAATGAAGACCCGGTACTGATCGAGATCATCCCTTGCCAAACGAACCGACGGGTTCTCCGTCATCGTGACGGAAAAGAGTTCGGTATCTTCGAGGATCTCCTTCAGGGATCGATAGGTGTAGGCCCAGTCGTGATTGTTTTCTCCGGTGATCAAGAGGGCGGGAATTCGCTCCTTGCCCAGACCCGGCGCGGCAAGCATGAGAATCCAACCGATGATTCCGGCCGTACGAAACAGTCTTGTGACCCGTTCGTTTTTCTTGCGCATCACTCTCTTTCGTCTCATCTTGGAACAAAAGAACAACAGCCGAAAAATCGTCATGATCCCTCAGCGAAGGCATCATCAAAACCACGGTCCGACGAATCGAAGTCGAGCCGACGAACGAATCCCGCCGCTTCCCTCGCTCCGAACTCCCGATCCATCATCGGGTCCTCCCACTCCACGGAGAGGGGGCCTCGATACCCCGCATGATTCAGGAGGCGAACCACGGCTTCAAAGTCGACGCGCCCGCGCCCGGGAGAACGAAAGTCCCAGTTGCGGCCGTCTACCCCGAAGTCCGAATGCCCTCCGAACGTCCCGATGGTGGTTGGAGTGTCGGACCACCACACATCTTTGATGTGAACATGAAACACCCGATCACCAAACTCGCGAAGAAAGGCAAGATAATCGACCCCCTGATAAGGAAAATGCGAGGGATCGTAGTTGAAGCCAAAACGAGGATGCCCCGAAACCGCCGCGAGAGCCCGGTGGGCCGTGCCGATGTCAAAGGCGATTTCTCCGGGATGAACTTCGAGGGCAAAGTGAGCATCGACTTCCTCAAAGACATCAAGGATCTTCCCCCATCGGCTACCAAAATCTTCAAAGCCTGCCTCGATCTGTCCGGGAAGATTCGGGGGAAAGGAATAGATGTATGGCCAGATCGAGCTCCCGGTAAATCCGTTCACCACCACTGCGGTCATCTGTTCGGCAACCCTGGATGGAGCCAGATCGAAGAACTTCCGGGCGGCTCTTGCCGTATCTTCCATTTCTTTTGTCGCCCGAGCTCGAACCCCTTCCGGCTCACCGTCCCCCCAGACATGCTCGGGAAGAATCGCTTGATGACGAGCATCGATTTGATCGCATACGGCCTGACCGACAAGATGATTGCTGATGGCAAAACAGGAAAGCTTGTTTGATTCCAGAAGTTTCCAGAGAGATGAACAATAGCTGTCTTCTCGAAGAGCTCTTTGGACATTGAAGTGATCCCCCCAGCAGGCAAGCTCGACCCCGTCATATCCAAAGGCTTTTACTTTGGCAAGAAGAGCCTCAAGAGGAAGATCTGCCCATTGGCCGGTAAATAATGTAAGAGGTCTTGCCATCACCGAATCTCCTGAAGCTTGATTGAACACCGATTCCTTGCGGATACAAGGGCTGCCTCGAGAACCCGTTGCGTCTGGTAAGCATCGTCAAAATCCGGAAGGGGAACCTCGGGCTTTCGACCGGCAATCGCTCGCATGATATCGGCAGCCATATTGGTAAATCCGTGCTCGTAACCCAGGATGTGAGCATCCGGCCACCAGTTCTCTGCGTAGGGATGGTTCCCTGCAGAAGTACACATGATCCGGCGAAACCCGCCTTCTCTTGCTCCATCCGAAGCATCGCAGAACTCGAGCCAGTTCATGTCTTCGAAGTTAAATCGAAGCGACCCCTTCTCCCCGTTGATCTCAATCTTGTTGGCATTGTGATTTCCGTGCGCCAGACGGGTTGCCTCGAAACTCCCCACCGCCCCCTGCTTGAAGCTTGCAAGAAAGAGGACACAATCGTCCACACTACTTCTCTTCATCTTTCCCGTGGCAAGATCTTTCCGCTCCTTGACAAAGGTCTTGCGAATCGCACCGTTCACTTCGGTAATCTCATCGCCGGTGATGAAACGAGCCATGTCAACAATGTGGGCGTTCAGATCTCCATGAGCACCCGAACCCGCTTCCTTCTTGTTGAACCGCCAGAGCATCGGTGTCTGGGGTCCTCCCCAGCTCTGGAGGTACTGGGCTCGGACGTGATAGATCCGCCCCAGGCGCTTCTCCTTCACCAACCGATGCGCAAGAGCAACTGCCGGGCAACGCCGATAGTTGAACCAGACAAAAGTTTTTCCCCGGGACTTCCTGGCCGCATTGCGCATGGAGCGAGCATCCTCAAGGGTTCCCGCAAGAGGCTTTTCACAAGCCACATGCTTCCCCGCCGAAAGGGCAAGAAGAGCTGGCTCGGCGTGTACGTGATTCGGAGTGGCGATATCGACCAGATCGACCGCCTCATCCATCACCGCTTCATGCAGACTTGTCGTCTTGTTCACGTACCCCCACCGGGCGGCGAAGGCGGCCAGCTCCTTGGCATTTCGCCCCACGATCGTATGCAGTGCGGGCTGAATCGGAAGATTGAAAAAGCGCTTCACCTGGCCATACGCATTGCTATGCGCCCGGCCCATGAACTTTTGCCCGATCAAGGCGACATTACAGTTTTTCAACGCCCTCCCTTTCGTTCCCGGTCTCACGCTGCTCGAAGGCTCTCCGGCCTTGAGCCGGTTAGGGGTTCAACCCTAACCTTGCCGAAAAGCCCAGGAGCCATACCTGACGAAGCGAAAAGCATAGCCGGGAGCGCTTCGAATGGCAAAAGATAAGGCGTGATATGGAGCCACCGAACCGGCACAGCTTTGACATCGAAACCTCAAAATTCCATACTGTTCACTTCAATCACCCGGAAACAAATCCATGACACTTCTAGCGGGAACGAGCGGCTACTCTTACAAGGAATGGAAGGGATCTTTCTATCCGGAAGATCTTCCTCCGGCAAAGATGCTGTCTTCCTACGCATCTCGCCTCTCCACCGTGGAAATCAACAACACCTTCTATCGGATGCCCTCTCAAAAAGTAATCGAGGGTTGGGCGGAGCAGGTTCCCGAAGACTTCACATTCGTCATCAAGGCCTCGAACAGAATCACCCACATGCGTCGGCTAAAAAACACCGATGACGCCTTGAAGTATCTACTTGAGACAACCCGTCACCTCGGAGCCAAACTCGGCCCGTATCTCTTTCAGCTCCCTCCAAACTTCAAGAAAGATGTTCCCCGTCTCAACGACTTCCTGGCCACCATTCCTGACGATCGAAAGGCGACCTTCGAGTTTCGACACAAGACCTGGTTCGACGACGAGACCTACGACGCACTCCGAAAATACAACGTGGCACTCTGCATCTCCGACGAAGCCGAAAAGGAAGTCGAGATCATCAAAACGGCCGACTGGGGTTACTTCCGATTGAGAAGGGAAGACTACACCGAAGACGACCTCGAGAACTGGTCACGCCGAATCCTTGCCCAGAAATGGGATTCCACCTTCGTCTTCTTCAAGCACGAAGTGATTGGACCGGATCTTGCCATGCGACTGAAAAAGCTGCATGACAAATGAGCTTCGAGTCCAACGGTTTCAAGACGACCCTTGATCAGCCGGATCAAGTCTTCCTGGAGACCTCAACAACCTTGGTCCCCGCGATCAGATCGTGGACACACCTTTGCTCTTCTCCAAGAATAAACGCGGCATCGATGATCGGCCACAGGAGTCCAATGAGGGGTGTCGCCCCGATGAGCCCCGCCACCAGATAGCGCAAGAGAAACACTCTTACGAACCGAGCTCGTCTGCCATCGTCGTAGTTGACAATCTGAGCCCCGATGATCATTTTCCCCAGAGTCTGGCCACGAGTACAAAGAAGAACGACCTGGAGCCCCCCCACCAGGAGTGCCCCCAGAACCATCGTAAGAAAACCGGTAGAACCAAAATCATCAAACACTTCCGGGTCCTGCGAAAGGAGAAGGAGGGCCAGCCCAGGCACCACACTCAGAAATCCAAACACATGGTCAAGGAGCCATGCGGCGAGGCGAGCCCCCCTTCCGGCCAGAACATGGCCGGAAATTTCGTCCCTTACCTTCCCACTCATCTGAGGAGCCTGGTACGGGTTCTCTATCGGCGAACGATCCATTTGCATCTCCAAGAAGAAGCCAATCCGAGTTACCCGGGCTTCTGTCGTATTTTTCCACGTACTCCCAACAATAGTGTGACGACTCCGGTTCAACAATCGTTAAAATCTCCCCCCTCATGCCAAGGACGGAGGACAACCTGGTTCATATCGAAACCCCCGAGGCCGTCTGGCTCACTTTTCAAGTGGCCGGTCCCGGTGCTCGGATGGGTGCGTACTTCCTCGATTTGCTCTTTCGAATCGCCATCCTCTACTTTCTGAACTGGGCCCTTTCCATCATCGTGATGGGCTTGGGGGGGACGGCAGGTTGGCCGATGGGAGTCCTGCTCCTTGCATTTTTCATTTTGGAGTGGGGATACTCGACTTTCTTCGAAACATTCAACAATGGCCGAACGCCCGGAAAACGGATCGTCGGATTGCGAGTGATCAAGGTCGGCGGATATCCGGTCGGTTTTTATGATGCTTTCATGCGAAACCTGTTGCGGGCGGCAGACGGAATGCCGCTCCTGCTCTTTGGAATGTTTCTCCCGACGTACGGGGTCAGTCTTCTCGTCATGCTGATGAACCCGAAGATGCAGCGAATCGGGGATTTGATTGCTGGAACCATGGTTGTTCGGGAGAAGAAAGCTCGTCTTCGGGCAAACCCCGGGTTTGTGGATCTTGTACAGCCCATTCCTCGATCCCAGCTTCGGTCCGGTTATCGTCCCTCGGAACGCCTCCTCGATCTCATCGAGCTCTTGCATCAGAAGAAAAGCAGTCTTCTTCCCGGTCGTCGGGAGGAGATCGCTCTCGTGCTGGCGGCACCTCTCGCAGAGCGACTGGGATATGACGGCAAGGATGAGGCCGAAAAGAACGCTCCAATCGATTTTCTCTATCGGGTGTACAAGACATTTCAACCCCAGGATCCATCAACCCAGGGTCAAGAAACCACCCACAATCCAATCGTTGAGCCTGAAGATCCGGGGAGCGATTCACAATGACCAAATCGCGCTTCCTGTCAACTCGAAAGAAAAGCTGGAAAAGATTCGAAACTCTTCTCACCCGTTCCGAAAAACACAAGATGAAGAACATACCTGCAGATGAGATTGCAGAGTTCTCCCATCTCTTTCGTCAGGTGTGTTACGACCTTGCCACCGTGCGGTCCAGAGACTGGGGCCTGGGACTTGAGCGATTCCTCAACAACCTCGTCACTCGTGGCCATAACAGTTTCTATCGATCTCCTCCAGGAAGACCCAAAGAGGTGATTCGTTTCCTGCTCGAGGGTTTTCCTCGCTTGCTCCGAAAAAACTGGCCCTACTTTCTGGTGGCCAACATTCTTTTCTACCTACCGGGGTTCATCACCGCCTACCTGGCAGCAACAGACCCTTCCATGCCGAGCCAGATTCTCCCGACGTCCGCTCTTGCCCAGATGGACGCCATGTACGATCAAGACATCAAAGGCACATCGATGGAAGCCGGGGCAGCAGGCTTCTATGTCCAGCACAACGTGGGAATCGCGTTCAAATGCTTTGCAACCGGTGTCTTGTTCGGGCTAGGAACGATCTACACCCTGGTCTTTAACGGCCTCTACCTGGGAACGGTCAGTGGCTACATGATTGCCCAGGGACATTCTTCGAATTTTTTCAGCTTCGTCATCTCCCACGGGTCTTTCGAGCTCACCGCCATCGTCATTTCGGGAATGGCCGGCCTGGTGCTGGGTCATTCCCTCATCCGGCCTGGTCGGCACGGACGCCTGGAGGCCATTCGCATTCGCGGCCGCATCAGCCTCCAGCTGGCTAGCGGCGCCGCAGCGATGCTGATTGTTGCCGCTCTCATCGAAGGATTTTGGTCTCCATCCGCCGCTCCCAAGGTATTGAAATACATCGTAGGAACCGGCCTCTGGGTCATCGTTGCCCTCTATCTTGGCATTGCGGGAAGAGGAGAGAGAACCGCATGAAGCTAGATGGCGCCATCATCACGATCGAAGCTCGACCCCTCTCTGCGTGCGTGGATCTTGCGTTTTCTATTTGCCGTTCCTATGCGACCAGGATTTTTACCCTGACTGCTTTCTTTGCCCTACCCTCGACCCTGATCACCCTGATCCTGGCAAAATACTCCGACTTCGGCCTTGCGTCCTGCGCGGCACTTTTCCTTTGCACCGCGCCCTTCCTCGGAGCCAACCTGGTCGCGGGAATGGGACACCGGACTTTCGGAGATGAATTCACGGTCTCCAGTGCATTGCGCCAATCTCGCCCCTGCTGTACTTCTGCCCGATTCATTTTCGCCGGAACCAGATACTCTTTGGCTTCTTGCGCTTTCTTTGCCCTGATAGCACCCAACCTGGCCGGGGCCTTTACCTTCTTTCTCCTGGCTCTCATTCCCGCATGCCTCATGGTTCGAATAGGCTTCCTTCCCGAGATCACCATTCTTGAGCGACTCCGCGGAGCACATGCCGCCACCCGACGAGGGAGCATGTTGCGGGAGTCCTACTTCTCCCTCTTAGGTCGCTCACTGGCCATCCTTCTCTTTTCCGGCATCGTAAGTGTTGCTCTCTTCTCGGTTCTCGATCAAGCCATCGGACTCGCATTCGGATACTCGATTCTCTTCGGCGAATCGACGGGCTCCATGGGAACTGTCGCCATCCGGGAAGCCTGGGATCGATTTTATTTTGACCCCTTCTTGATCGCACTGGTGCACCTTGTCCTCTGGACCATTTATCCGATCGCCAGGCTCGCCTGGTTTTTCTGCTACGTGGATCTACGGATCCGGAGCGAAGGTTGGGACCTCGAGCTCGACTGTCGAATTGAGGCGCAACGACTGGAGGTGAAGAATTGAACCTCCTCAGGAAGCCGTTGGTCATTCTCTTTTCCGTCTTGATCTTTTTTCTCGTTTCCGGTGCGCCGGCCCCTTGCCAATCGAATCCCCTCACCACGAAACAGGACCCCAACTCCCAGACCAGCGTTTCCCCCCTTGCCACTGACGCCGAAGTTCGGTCCACATTATCTACGGTGCTTTCCGGATCCGAGTACGATCGACTGCGTCGCCTCCTCGAAGCAAGGAAAAGAGCCGAGGAAAACCCGACCGATTGGAGCTGGCTCGAGAAGATCCTCCAGGCACTCTTTGGTAGCGCAGACGCTGGAAACATCGGAGGGGCCTTTCAAGGAGTGATCAAGGCTCTCCTTTTCGTTTCGGTGGCCATCGTCCTGGCCCTGATCATTGTCATTATTCTGAAATCGGTCGCCGCCAAACGGGATCAACGCAGGAAAGATTTTTCCCTCAAAGATGACGAACTCGCTTTCACTCCTGCGCTTCCTCCAGGAGAGATGCCCGCCGATGAGTATCACCGGCGAGCTCTTGAACTGGCGAACAAACAGGACTACCGGAGCGCGATTCGGGAGTTGCTTCTTGGCGGTATGAGCTGGATCGAACGTGCAGGCCTTCTCCGCCATCGAAAAGGACTCACGAACCGCGACTACCTCCGAGCCGTCTGGCGAAAACCGAATCGAAGATTGCCCTTCGAAAACATGGTGCAAATCTTCGATCAGGTCTACTTCGGGCGTCGCGATGCAAGCGAAGAGAGATTCGATACCTGCCTCACTTCCTTCCGTGAAGGATTTCAGATCGAGAAGGAGGGCAAGATCCATGAAACTGAGAGTTGAAGGCGCCTTCGCGTTCCTGGTTTTGATGATCCTTCTTCTGGGCTTCTGGTGGTTTCCAGGTTCCTCTGGAAATGAAGACACATTCTCTTCTGGCATCGCCGGAAAGAAAGCGTTCTTCGACCTTGTAGCTGAGCTGCAAACCCAGGTCGTTGTGGAGCGAAACATCGAGACCGTCCTCCCACCTCCGGATGCAGACGTACTCTGCATCCTCGGGCCGGCCCGCTATCCAGACGACCGAAAGCTTGCTCAACTCCTGGACTGGGTGGAGAGTGGAAACTCTCTCATCATTGCCGCACGGAACGGAGACCCCAGCTTCGATCTCGCTCCCATCCCGGTCAAGGTAGTTCGGCCCGAGTCTAGCGACCCAGACGAGGAGGAGGTCGGCGACGAGGAAGAAGAAGAAGAAACAGAAGAGGAGCCTGAAGCAGAAGAGGAAGATATTCACGAACGTCCCGACTTCCTCAACTTGTTCGGACAGGAGATTGACACCGACCTCGCCGAAGGTGAGTTCACCTGGCGAAGCAACGGATTCGTCGAAGATGTGAATGGAACCGGAACAGTTCTAGTATGGGAGGAAGATACCCCCCACGTCGTCCTCTGGAAAATGGGGTCGGGAATTCTGATCGTTTGTTCTTCCGACTTCATTTTCACCAACGATTCCATGGTTCGAGATGACAACTGTCTTCTGGCCTACAGAATCCTGGAACAAAGCGCCATCGAAGGTTCCATTTACTTCGACGAGTCTCTCAACGCCAACGGCCCCGCAAAAGTTGTTGGACTTCTGTTCGACCCGCCGTTCCGCCCCCTCACACTCCAGATTCTCTTGATCGGAGTCCTCTTTTGTTGGTGGGGCTGCCGGCGCTTCGGACCGCCCATTTCGGATCACTCCTCCCTTCGTCGCAACATCGTTGAACATGCAACTGCACTCGGCCACCTTTACTACAAAGCGGGCGCAGGAGCGCGTGCGGTGCGATCCTACTTCAACTACTTTCGACGTGGGCTCCATCAAGGTTCTCGAGGAAGGGGCGACGCCATGCTCGCCAAAACTCTCGCCAGGCGAACCGACGCAAAAGAAGAAGACATCATGACCTTGTTGACGCAAGTCAAGAAGCTCGAAGCCAACAAACGCATTCCCTCGGCCCGGGCAGCAAGCCTTCTCAAAAAGCTAGCCACCCTGCAGGCCGGAAGACATACAAAGAGAAAAGGAGTCGACCATGGAACTTGACCGGGTGGAAACCCTCTTTCGCACCACGGTAGATGAGATCTCCAAGGTCATCGTGGGACAGATCGAGCTGATCGAAGGTGTGCTCGTCGCTTTTCTTTCCGAAGGAAGCGTGTTGATCGAGGGTGTTCCCGGACTGGGAAAAACCCTCCTCGTCAACGTTCTCTCCAAAGTCGTTTCCTGCGACTTCAAGAGAGTTCAGTTCACCCCCGACCTCATGCCCTCCGACTTGACCGGGCACAGCGTTTACAACATGGATAGCCGGGAGTTTGATTTCCGCCCAGGACCGATCTTCACCAACCTCCTCCTTGCCGATGAGATCAACCGGTCTCCTCCAAAAACCCAGTCGGCCCTTCTTGAGGTCATGCAAGAGAGACAGGTCACGGTGGACGGGAAGTGTTTTCCCCTGGAAAGTCCGTTTCTTGTTCTGGCCACACAAAACCCACTGGAACACGAGGGAACCTATCCTCTGCCCGAGGCCCAGGTCGACCGATTCATGTTCAAACTGATCGTGAACTATCCCAGTCAGCCGGAAGAAAGCGAGATCCTCGGGCATTACGCGGCAAAAAAGGATCCACGACAGATTGCATCCTTTGGCCTTCAACCCACGATGCAAAGTCAGGACGTGGCCGATGTCCAAACCGCCGCCTCCGGCGTGATCGTCGAGCCCAAGGTGATCGACTACATCACCAAGATCGTCAGCAAGACACGAGAGTGGCACTCGGTCTCCGTCGGAGCAAGTCCCCGGGGGAGTGTGAATCTATTCATCTCCTCCCGAACTCTCGCGGCTTGCCGGGGGCGTGATTTTGTCACTCCTGATGACGTGAAGGAAGTTGCTCCCTGGGTTCTTCGTCACAGGCTTCGCCTCCGACCCGAAGCAGAAATCGAAGGCCTTGCACCGGATGATGTGATCCTGGAGATTCTTGATAGCGTGGAGGTCCCCCGGTCGTGACACCGCGTCCCTTCCTTCTCTGGACTGCGGCAGGCCTTACACCGCTTCTTGCCCTTGGTATCTGGGCACCGCCCCTTGCGGCTGCCGGGATTCTCGGCAACATGCTATTGCTGGCGCTGGCCCTTGCCGATGCTCTCGCAACCCCTTCCTCCAGGAAAGTTCACATCGTTCGTGAGGTCGCGGAAGTCTTGAGTGTGGGCACCAGAAACCCGGTTGCTCTCGTTGCCACCAACAAATCTCGGTTTCCCCTCCATGTGGAGCTCGCGGACAGCCCACCGGTTCCTTCTTCCGTCAGTGTTCCGTTTCTCGCAATTGACCTCCCTCCATGGAAAGAACGTAGCGCTAGCTACCATGTCGAGCCCAAACGCAGGGGTCGAAACCTTTTTACTTCCGTCCACATTCGTTTCAAGAGCCTCTTTGGATTCTGGACCGTCGTCGAAAAACGCCGCCTGGAGAACCCGGTACGCATTTATCCCGATATCAAGGCAGTCCATCGGTTTGACCTCCTCTCCCGCAAGAATCGCCTGGAGGAAATGGGGCTGAAGATCTGGCGCATACGGGGTCAAGGGGGCGAATTTGAACGCCTACGCGAATACCGGTTCGAAGATGAGATGCGTCACGTCGACTGGAAGGCGACCTCCAAGAAGCAGAAACTGATCAGTCGGGAGTACACGGTTGAGCGCAATCAGAACATCCTCATCCTTCTCGACTGCGGCAGGTCGATGCGCCTTGAAACCGATGGGATCTCTCATCTGGATCGAGGCCTCAACGCATCGATCATCCTGAGCTACATCGCTCTGGGTCAAGGAGACAACGTCGGCCTTCTCGCCTTCTCGAATCGCATCGAGCGCGCGGTGGGGCCGGTGCGTGGCAAACCTGCAATCCAGACCATCATCCAGGGAACGTTTGATCTTGAACCGCGCGGGGAATCCTCCGACTACGGGATGGCCTGGGAGGAGATGCAAAGGCGACAGCGAAAACGAGCTCTTGTCGTGCTTCTAACCCACGCGCTGGATGAGAGCCACATCCTTGCCATTGCCACCTACGCACGAACACGAACCCTGAATCATCTCGTCTTGTGCGTATTCCTCAAAGATGTTGGGCTCGTCGAACTGGCAGAGACAGTTCCTCGGGATGATGTGGAGGCGTTTCGCGTTGCGGCGGCCGCAGAGATTCTGAGCCAGCAGGCAAAACACGTGGACGATCTTCGAGAGGCGGGGGTACTGGTCCTGGAAACCCTACCTCAGAAGCTCTCTGCCGATGTCATCAACGAATACCTCGACCTGAAGGCCCGTCATCTTCTGTAGACTTTTGCCCTCATCAATCGGAACTCGTGGCAGCTTCACTCGGGACCGAGACGGCATTTCTTAACACCGCAAGAATGGCCCCGTGATCGAACTGTTCAGCCTGACTGAGAGGTGTGCGACCGTCGGTCGCTGCAATCGTCGGATCAGCGCCCGCCAGAAGAAGAGCTTCGACGATCTCGGTATGACCCCAGTCCATCGTCGCCCCCCAGAAAAGAGCGGTACGACCCCGATGATCGACCCGATTCACCGAGGCACCCGTGGCGAGAAGCAGCTTCACCTGATCCGTAAAGCCATAACGAACCGACATCATCAGGCTCGTGGTTTCGCCCCGAGTCGCTTCGATGTCCGCTCCGCGCTCGAGCAAGAACCGCATCATCTCATACTCACCCTGGCGAGCGGCGTAGAGGAGAGGCGTTTCTCCGACCGAGTGACCGACATCGATATTTGCTCCCTGCTCAAGGAGCCACCCGACTTTCTGACGGTCTCCTACCATCGAGGCTGCGAATAATGAACTGGTTTCGTTCAGGGTGTTTCCATCGTCTTCAAGAGCAAGAAGCATCTTCATCGTTTCAAAATTTTCGCTGAACTTTGCCGCCAGGATCGAAGCACTATAGCCGAGCTTTGATCGAGCCCGAAAATCTGCTCCCCGCCACAAGAGAAGCCGCACCCTCTCAGGATCATGGACCGAGCACATCAGTGCGGTCACACCCTGCAAGGTTGCGGCGTTCACGTCCGCCCCCCGTTCAATCAACTGCTTCATGTCCTCCAGAGACCCAGAAACGGCTGCCTCAATGAGAAGAGTCGCACCCTGGTCATCTCGAGCATGAACGTCTCCGTCAAAGCGAGGCGTGCTTGTAAAGCCTTCTTCGTAGAGGTTTCCACCGTTGAATGCTCGGGTCTTCAAGACCATCTCTGCCGTTTGTCGGCGATCTCCCGCCAACATGCACGCCATCGTAGCCCAGGCACTTGCCGCATAGGAAATGAACTGATCCGGCCCATGGGGGAATCCGGATTCAAAGTATCGATTGCCTGGTGTTGTGCGCCTTGATTCGACCCGCCAGGATCCGTCCTCAAAGCGAGTCTCAAGAAGATAGTGCAGACCTCGCACAAAGACATCATCCGTCACGGGCATTCCGGCAGCCTGATTGAGAACCACCAGGGCCTGACCAGTAGCGTAGGCATCGCTATCGGCAAGACGGTCGGGAGAAGAGAAGGGCAACTGGGACCATCCTCCATCCTCTCGTTGCTCGGAGACGAGCTCGTCCGCATATTTCTGAATCGAATCCTTTCCCGCGCCCGCCCACAACAGGGAAAGAAGATGCATCGTTCTCTCTTCGGTCGTCTTCGGAGCTGCGGATTCCAGCCAGATCAATGCATTTGCGCGCCGGCGATCCATCTCCGCCTTTCGTCCAGGAGGGCCATAGGCCTGGATGGATCGAAGAGACCAGGCCGTACCCGAGTAGTCGCTATCTTCAAGCGGTGGGCGGTGGCTCTCCGAGAGCCAGTGTCCGTCCTCAACTTGCTTTCCCGCGAGATCGTGTACGATGGCGTTCGTCAATTTACTCGGAGGCTCGCCCCCCGCCGCCAGGCCGAAAAGCTCGATACCAATGCTGATCTGAGCATCGACATGGCCTTCTCCCTGAAGCATCGCCTCTCGCATTCCTTCATCGCCCCAGATAATGGTTTCAATCTGGTCGCTTGCGAGTTCAACGTCATATTTGTATCCGAGCTCTCTCGCCAGCCCGATCACCGCCGACCCGAGTCCTTGATGATGGCAAGAGAAACAGGATTTTTTGTCATACCAGACGTCGGCGCTCTTCTGGAGGAGGAAAACGCTCTCTTCCACCGACCTTCGCAGAAAAAAGCGATCCGGGAGCTCCTTGGCCGAAACGGCCCCCATCGAGCACCCTAACACAGCCCAACTCAAGAGAGCCGCGAGCGAGGGTCGGAATCGAGTATTCATCGACTTGTCTCCCTGTCTTTTGTTCTTTTTTGGAGGTGTATTTTACACGGCAGGAGGAGGAGAGACTCCAGAAAACAGGGTAGGAGCCGCCGATCCCCGACCCTTTATCAGCGACACCGGCTTGGAAACGGGTCGCCAATCTTCTATCAAGGGGGGTTGAAACGGCCCAAACACGGTCAAGAGATGGCCATATCGTAGAGTCGCGGGCTTGCCTGTCCCTTGAATTGGAGAGCGCCATGGATAACCGAAGGGTCCTTCTTCTCGCTTTTCTCGGCCTCGTAGTCCTTACGATTGGCTGTCTGCAGCCCGAAGAAGCAGAGATCGTCCCTCCCCTTTCACCGCCTCCGATGACGGACGGAGAGAAAGACTTCCAGGACATGGAAGATCGCTTGCTCGCCGCCAGCACCGTCCTCATTCGCGCCAAAATCACCGCCGAGGGAGCCTTCTCAGCAGACCTTCTGGGCGAATCCGAGATCAAACGAGGCAATCGCATCAAGATGAAGTACGAGGGAGACTTTGGTGACAAGCAGCATCGTCTGGAGCTTCGTTCCGACGGCGAGATGCTTCGCGGCGGATCCCCCATGAACCGGCTGGAGCTGGCCTGCCCCGGGAAACTCAACGAAGGAGTCCTTCTCGGAGCGACGCGGATGGGCCTTCTGCATAACCTGGCGATGCTCACCCAGGGAGCTCCTCCCGACCGAACGGACGGGACGATTCGCGACTGGGTCAAGCTCTCGAAGTTTCGTCTCGGGCCTATCGAGAATCGAGGGGGCCTTTGGCTTCAGTCCCTCGAGTTTTCGATCGCGGTGAGCGATGAACCCGCAGGCGACGTAACTCTCTGGATTGATCTATCGACCCGGCTTCCCTTCCGGCGCACACAGTCCGTCCAGTTCGGGGATCAGAAGATGCACGTTCTTGAACAGTACGAGGTCTTCGAAATCCTCGATTAACCGAGAACCGGCGTCGGTGCGCAAGAACCGCCCAAGGAACTTGAACCCGGGTTCTGCCTCGACCGGGGAGCCGTTGGAGATATCGTCGGTGCGCAAGAAACACCACCCCAGTTTTCCATTGCCGGGACGGTCGTGCTTCGTTCGGATTCCGGCTCGTGAGCCTGATCTCCGGAGAGCATGGCTTTCCAGATCTCGATTGTTCGGGCGGCCGGTTCCCTCCAGCTGAACCAGTCAGCTCTCTCGAGACTCAACGCCCGAAGCTCCCGTCCGACTTCCGGCCGATCCAACAGGCCAAGAAGACCACGACTGACGCCCCACACGTTGTCCGGATCGAACATCAGAGCAGCACCTTCTGCAAGCTCCGGTGTCGCTGCAGCTTCGCTGGCCACGATCGGACATCCATTCGCCATGGCTTCGAGAAGATGGAACGGGAATCCGCCGTACCTGGAAAGATCGATCACGGAAGATGCTTGACGACAGAGCGAGGCAACTTCCTGTCGATTGATGTCTCCGGTGAACAGAACGTCCCTCGCAAGAAGCTCCCGAAGATCCGTCCCCGCCTCGACAAACCATGAATCCCGATCTCCAACGATGATCAGCTGGACTTCATGGGTTTCCCGAACGGTGCGGAAGGCTTCCAGAACCCTCTGGATGTTTCGATGCGGACCGGCCTCTCCCACATGCAGGAAAAACTGTCCACGAATCCCAAAACGCGCTCGAACTTCTCGAGCCACCGAGTCGGTGACCACAGGAATCGCTTCGGCGCAAAGCCCGGCCGAAATCACTTCGATGCGGCCAAGAGGAATGTCCACTGCATCCGAAAGCTCGCTTCGAGCAAACCGAGACGCGGTAAGAAGCCGGGCATTCGAAGTTCGATGTTGCTCGAGCCGAATCCGGTAGGCTTCCTGTTCATCCGAGCGGTCACCCCCGCGGGAGAATCGCAACGGAATCAGATCGTGAACCTGAACCGTCGCCATCGCTTCTCGATAGAGACGAAAAGGAGAATCAAAGCCGGGCGAAAGGAGAAGCCCATCAGGGATATGAAGAAGGTCCACCGACCCAGCCTCGTAGGCATCCAGGGGGTGGTACTTAACATTGGGGAGAGTAAGAAGGCTGTCGAGGGCTTCCGAAGACCGTTTTTCGCTGAAGCAGACGAAGCGAAAGTCCTTGGCCTGGGTCATCACTTCCCTGAGAAAGGAAGCTGTTCGATCCGCGAGACCGGTTCGCCGAGCTCGAGGGTCGCCAAGACACCTCGCGTCAACTCCGACCTTTGGATTTCGATCCATTTTACCCTGTCCGTTTACCGTTTGGAACGTGTCCACGTTTTGCCTCCCAGCAACTGGAAAAAGCTCGTAAGAACCCGTCTACGTTCCCTATCGGAGGAAATACCTGTCTTCCATAAGACTTACTGCAAAAGTTTGAAACTTTCTGAATAGAACCTTCCCCCTCAAGGTCTGTCTGGCTCTTTTCCGATGAAAGTCGAGATCGAGTTCCACATCCGGCTTCGATCGGAAGGGAAGAAATGACGGAGAAGGAAAAATTGGATCGGGGTTCTCGACAATCCATCGAACAGCGGATCATCGAATACCTTCCGCTCGTCCGACATATCGTCGGGCGCCTTGGACTGAAGCCCCCTGCTCCTCTCGACATGGAAGATCTCTACGAAGTGGGAGCCATGGGGCTTGTCCGTGCCGCCTACTCGTACCGAGACGACCGCAATGCCTCCTTCAAGACCCACGCTTATCATCAAATCCGCGGAGCAATCCTCGATGAACTCCGGCGCCACAGTCCTCTCAGTCGTAAGCGACGCGAGCAACTGAGGGACTTCCGGAACGCCTACTCCAGACTTCAATCCGAAAAGGGAAGGACAGCGACCCACGAGGAGATTGCGGATGCCCTGGGAATTGATCTCGTGGAGCTCAATAGTCTGTTAGTCGACCTGAGAACTCTTCGCATTCTCTCTCTGAACGAACCGGCCGAGAATACTGAAGGCGAGGACTACCAGAGCACGCTGCCCTGCCCAAGAGCAAAGCGGCCCGATGATATTGCCGAGAAGAAGGAGCTACAGCGCAAACTTGAGTCCGAGATCAAGAGACTCCCCGAAGCTGAGCGCACGGTGCTTCTTCTCTACTACCATGAAGGGCTTCGTCTGCGGGAGATCGGCGAGCTTCTTTCTCTCTCTGAATCCCGCATCTCTCAAATCCACAGTCACGCCCTTCTTCTCCTCGAGACCCGAATGGAACAGAAAATCCAATCCGGCGCAAACGGGGATTGTCTGGATGATTCAGGCTCGAATGAAGACTATCCCCTGGGCGTTTAGAAGACAGGGGTTCCCGGGCTATCCGGTCTAGATCTTCTTCAACATCGGGAGATCGGCGAGGATAAGAGCAGCCGTATTCTCGATGGATTCTACCGTCTCAAGCTCTCCTGAGCTCATTCTACGTTCGACGTCAAAGAGCTTCTCCGCTCGGTCCGTTTGAAGATCGGCGTCGATCGGGACACAGAAAGTCGAGCTTGCGGATTCCATGGTAGTTGCCTTCTTGGTCATTGCGAAACCCTCCAAGTTTCGGTGATTCCCCTCTTCCATCACGTTCATTCGAGTTGGCCCTCTTGCCTCCCTTATCATAGGCAGGGACTCCCTTTCCTTGATTCGAAACCCAAGAAAATGAACAAATTGACTCAAAAAACCCCATCCCGTCGTTGATCCCAAAAGTTTCCAGCTAGCATCATCTTCTGAGAAGGGACATCTCCCTTCTCAAGCTTGCGAACAACTCAGCCGAAGAGAACGGAATGAGATCGACTGCCACTATTTCTATTTGCATGCTGGTTCGTGGCGAAAATCGGGCCCTATCCACGTGCCTTGAATCCGTGCGAGGCCTCGCCGATGAAGTCATCGTAGGCAACCTGGGAACCTCTCGCAGAACCGAAGCAGTCGGCCCTCGAGACGAGGCAAACATGATTCAGGTCCCCTGGCGAAACGACCTGTCCCAGGCCCGAAACCAGGTCATCTCTTCGGCCACTTGCGATTGGATCCTCGTGTTGAATCCCGAGGAGTGGGTCGCCCTCAATTCTCAGGCGGAGATCTTGGGAGCAGTGAGAAACGAGAGCCTGATCGGTTACCGGCTCCGCCTCGTGACCCAGAGTGACCCGGCAAAACCAGCTTCTCTGTCGCTTCGCCTGTTTCGAAACATCCCTGAAATCGCCTACCGGGATCCGGTGGCCCCCCGCATCGATGAGTCGATCCTTGAGGCTTCTCGGAAACATGGAAAACAGATCGGAACCCTACAGGCCAGAATCTTGAGTCGGAGCGATGCCGGTCCGACCCGATCTCCAGGTGATCGACTGATTCGTCTCCTTCGAGGTCAAATTGAACTTGAGCCGGAAAGTGTCCTCTATCGCTATCGATATGCGGAACACCTGCGCAACCTGGGCCGCTCAAGCGATGCCATTGAAGCTTTTCGAAAGGTGCTGAGAGAAAACTCCCAGCATTTCGATTCCATCGAGGCTCTCGCCGACCTCCTTTCCCACAAAGGGAGCGTGAGATCTTCAATCCTTCTGCTCCAATCCTATCTCAGGAGAAAACCAGAGGATTCCCGTGCATGGCTACTAGGGGGCACCATCCTCACGAGGAACCGCCGCTTCAATGAGGCGATTCCATGGCTTGAAGAAGCCTTGCGATCGGAAACGACCGCACCCGAGGCGGCTCGACTGGTCGATCACATCCAGGAGCTCCGCCGGCGGGAACTCATCTAGAAAAGATCGTCATCGCGATGATCCCTTCCGCCAGCAACCCTCCTCCTCGACGGCCTTCCCTTCCTCCTCGAGCTTACGAAGACCCGACACAAGTGAACATTGCGCCAGATGATGGACTTTCGGGTCCGCGTCATCATAGACGGTAGAGAGCAACTCTGGCACTGAACACAAATCGCCGGTCAGGTGAGTCAGTAGCTTTTGCTCTCGCTTCTCCCGATGCTCCAGGAAGTGTTGAAGGACCTTTTTTCCTCGCCGCTCTGGAATTCCGTGTGCCGGATAGATGTATGTAATGTCTTCGTTGCCAAGTCGCGAGAGACTCTTCAGATAGGTACCAAGATGTCCTTCGTCAGGAAAAATCACGATCGTGGAGACGGTCGAAACCAGATCCGCAGCAAACGCTGATCGATATCGATTCTCGATGAAAGCCAGATGGCCTCTCGCATGACCCGGAGTATGGAGAGCTCGAAGCTCCCACGGTTCCTGCCGATCCGGCATGGAACCCAGCTGGAGCACATGGCCGTCCTCGATGGGGATTGTCTCGACGGTGAAATCCGGTAGGCTCGAGAACGTGAGTGGATGAGCAAGAATGGGAACTGCAAATCGTTCGGCCACGTGGGCGGCTGATCCAACATGATCCGGGTGGTGATGAGAAAGAATCACTCCTTCGACCTTGCCTCCCTCTTTCAGCCGATCGTCAATCGCCTCGAACAACCGCTTTCGCTCGTCGTCCTCCGTTGCCGCCGGATCGAGAACAAAAATGCGCCGGGTACCGATGAGGAAACAATTCGTCGTCCCCGCCGGGGGATGGGTGGGCGATTTGACCGTGAGAACCACCACACCCGGCGTGAATCGAACCGGATGGATCTTTCCCGCTTCAAGTTCCGCGGCTGCCGTTGTTGCCTCCTCCATTCCTTGACTCAACGGGCGACCGGAAAG
>JAJDCM010000175.1 GCA_029260825.1 Planctomycetota bacterium
TCGATGGAGAAGACCTCATCACACGGCTCCGGATTCAAAAAGGGGGGCAAGAACTCGCCCTGTCTGCACTGGAAAAGACCGCTCTCTCCGCTCGCGGATATGTCCGGGTTCTTCGAGTCTCTCGAACCGTGGCCGATCTTGCCGGAGAGGAAGAAGTGGGGGAGAGCCATGTCGCCGAGGCGTTGCAATATCGTCCCCGTGGATGGTAGCCAGATCTATTCCATTGCGAATTTCGGGGCGAATTCCAGATTCTTGTAACAACAAAAAAATAAGAACAAAATCCAACAAAGTTGACAATCGATCGTTTGATCACGAGAATACATAGAGGTTAACAGGATAGGATTCGACCAGGAAATCAACCAGGGGGAAGCGACATGTTCACAAAGACGCTCCCAGTTGCCCTTTTTTTCTCGGGGCTCATTTTTTTCCTTCCAGCAGCAAAGGCAAGCGACCACTCCCTGACAATCGATGGAGTGCGCCTTTCGCTGAAGATGACCGGATGGTCGAGCGAGGTCACCGCCGACGGATCCCGCCTCCTCCTGCGAGGACCATCCCGCAGCGGGGCCGCTGATGTCATCGCTCTCCTGTCGGTAACGATGTACGACACAGGAAGAGTCCCCCTTGCTCAAGAGGCTTCCAATCACCAGAAGAGCCTTGCCTCTCACTATGGTTTCAAGGCGCCTTCCATCACACAGGTTCCGCGTCTCGAAGGGTGTGCCGATGACCATCGGGTTGGTTCTCATTCCGCCCGCTTTCTTTCCGTCAAGAATCTGTCTCCCACTCAACCCGGGTCCGAGCTCCTGGAAGCTGTCGTCCATGCCGACCCCCAATTCGTCTACGCCTCCCTCTATTACAAGATCGGTCATCGAGACGACTACGAACCGGTTCTCGTCGAAGCCCTGCGCTCTCTCAAGGTCGAGGTGGTTTCGCAGAAGAAGCCAACCTCGTCCGACTGGGACTCGGAGCCGACATCGGGTGGCACCATCACATGGGTCAACGGTTTTGACAAAGCACTCAAGGAGGCTCAGGAACGACGAGCACCGATACTTGTAGCGATCGGAAGTAACCGGGAGCCCATCTGCCTTCGCCTGGTCGAAGACCATTACCATGACCCGAGAATCGTGGCTCTTTCCCGCGAGATGGTGTGCCTTGTGGCAAGCGTTGACAATCATGGTCTCGACGAAAACGAGTTTTGCAAGGTTTATGGATCCCTCAACTGTGCCGAGCATCGAGACGTCGAGATCAAATGCCGCGAAAAATTCATCAAGAAGCGAATCGCCATTGCACCTCAGCACTTCATTTTTTCCCCGGAAGGACACCTCCTTTCAAGGCGAGAGTATTTCCTATCCAAATCCGACCTGGGACGAATGATGCGCGGAGCCATCTCGGCCCTTGCCTCCCAAAATCGGGCGACAGCAGAGCTGGCCAGGGGAGGCTCCGTCGACTTCGGTGCTCGGTACGCAGCAGCCACCCAAGATGCAGAGCGCCAGCTGGTCCTGAACAGCGCATTTCACTTCGCCAGCCTGGATACCGTGAAGGATTTGCTCGACGGGATTTCCAGAAAAGAAGGGAGAGATGGGGTGCTGCGGGTCATGCGCTACCTTGGCCTGGCCGATCACCCGGGAAAGCTCGAGATCCTTCTCTTCTACCTGGCAAGTCCCAACGAGTTCATTCGCCGTCAGGCGGCCAATCTCCTGGCCCAGCTTGCCGATGTTCGGGCAGTCGATGGTCTCCTTGACGCCGTCAAACGCAAAGCCGAAAACAATCGAGTGAAAGCCAAGGTGCTTCTGGCTCTCGGAATCTGCGCTCCCGGAAGCCCGAAGGAGAAAAAGGCGTTCTCCCTTCTTGTGAGGCTGTCCAAGTCAGGTCCATCCGACCTCAGGATCAGCGCCATCATCGGCCTTACTCATTTTCCGACAGAAACAAAGGGGCTCGACTCTGCGCTTGTAAAGGCCTACGCGGCAAATAAGGGAAGCTTCATGGTAAAGAACGTGGCGGCCCTGGCTCTTGGACGTCACAAGGTGAGCACCTTCGGAGCAGTCAAGATGATGGAGATGGACACGAAAAAGGTGACGGACCGAGGTGCGGTCGCCGATATCGACTGGGCAATTCGCTGCATCAAGGGCGATGTTCCCGACCCGGAACTGGACTTCGTTGATCGAGTCGAGAAGTACATGCTGGACAAAGGCTAGTTCGACCAGAGCAAGAAACCCGCAAGCGACGGCTTTATTTAGACCGGGAGCGAGGCTAATATCCTAGCCCATGGAGACTCCATCCCGCGCTGTCCTGAAAACCCTGATGGTGACCGACCTGGTGGCCAGCACCCAGCTCGTGGAAAAAATCGGGGATCAAAAAGCCACCGAGGTCTTTACCCAGGTCGACCGGGTGGCTCGTTCCCTGCTCCGAGAGCATGACGGGCGAGAGATCGATAAGACCGACGGATTTCTGATCCTCTTCGAGCGGCCCATCAATGCGGTCTCCTTCGCCCTCGACTTTCATCATGCTCTCGAAGAAGTCGGTAAAAAGCTCGATGTAGCTCTTTGCGCCCGGGTGGGAATCCATCTGGGAGAAGTGATTCTTCGGGAAAATGCCCCCGAGGACATCTCCCTCGGGGCAAAGCCCATCGAAGTAGAAGGACTCTCAAAGCCCTTCACGGCAAGGCTCATGTCCGTGGGGCTCGGACGACAAACGCTGATGACTCGAGGTGCGTTTGACCTGGCCCGCCGCGCCATGGTCGGAGCCACCCGCACCCGTCGGCTCCGGTGGCTCTCTCACGGACGATACGTTTTTCACGGCGTCAACGACTCCGTAGAAGTCTACGAGGTCGGAATCGCCGACACATCGCCTCTTTCTCCTCCCCCGGACACGGAAAAGGTCAGACACGTCCAGGATGATGACACCATCACCGGATGGAGGCCGGCATCCGGAGAGGATATCCCTCAGCGCGCGAACTGGATCCTCGATCGAAAGCTTGGCCAGGGAGGGTTCGGCGAGGTCTGGCTCGCTACCCAGATCAAGACCAAGGATCGTCGAGTCTACAAATTCTGCTACCAAGCAGATCGACTCCGATCCTTCAAGCGAGAGGTCACTCTCTTTCGATTGCTGAAAGAATCCCTCGGCGATCGAGAAGACATCGCAAGGTTGATCGACTGGAACTTCGATGATCCTCCCTATTTCATCGAGTCCGAGTACACGGCCGGTGGAGATCTCATCGAGTGGCTGGGAAAGAATGGTGGACCGGAGAAAGTTCCCCGTCCGCTTCGACTGATGATCGTTGCCCAGGTGGGGGAAGCACTCGCGGCGGCCCACTCGATCGGTGTCCTCCACAAGGATGTGAAGCCGGCGAATATTCTCATTCATACGACTCAAGATGGCTGGCCCCAGGCAAGACTCACTGACTTTGGCATCGGGCTCATCACCAACGAGGGGCAACTTGAAAAGGTAGGGATCACCGCTTCCGGCCTCACGGAAATGGACGATGCTCCGACCCAGTCGACGGTTGGAACCCGGCTCTACATGGCGCCGGAACTGATCGAAGGAAAGGCTGCCAGCGTCGAGGCGGATATCTACGCCCTGGGGGTGGTCCTTTATCAAATCGTGGTCGGGGATTTCTCCAAAGCCATGGCGGAAGGATGGACCCGGGACATCGACGACGAGCTCCTCCTTGAAGATATCGGCGCCATGGTCGAAGGATCTCCCGAGCTTCGCCTTGGCTCCGGAAAAGAAATCGCTCAGCGGATTCGCTCCCTTCCGGAACGACGAAAGAAAATTGAAGAAGAATCAGAAGAAAAAGAGCGAGAAGAAGAAGCCAGAAGGAAGGAGGCTCTCAACCGCCGTCGGAGCAAAATCACCATTTCGGCCACCGTTCTTTTTGCCACGGTCATGATCCTTGGGCTGGTCCAGAGATCGATCTTGAATCGAAGAGCCGAAGCAAACAACAGGACCGCCATCGACAACGAAGAGATGGACGCAAAAGAGGCCTTCGACGCCTATCTTTCCCGCGAAGAAGAACTGAGGCGGAAGGTCGAGGAAATCGACAAGAACGACCCGCTCGAAATTCGCGAGGTCGAGAGAAAAAGAAGAGATCTCCTCATCGAGCTGGAAGATATCTCATCCACCTACGTAACCGCTCTTACACTTCCAACAACAACGGAATACCGCCGGAACGAGCTGATCAAGATGGCGACGGAAGCCAACTTCAGGCTGTTTCTTCTCGCGGATGCCATGGGGGAAACCGTCCTTCGCAAACGAGCCGGAAAATGGGCAACGAGGTGCAACGAACGACGAGGAGATGAAAGAGATCCGGAAATCGATCGTGCCGTCAGTGGTCATGGAACCCTGCGGGTTACCAGCAACGCACCAGGCTTCAAGGCCTACCTATTCCGGTATGAAACAAGCGCCCATCAAGAAGATCCCTACTACCAGCGCTCTGTTCCGATCCCCGTTCCTTTTCTCGACAGCAAGTCTCCGGCTTCTCAAGATCGGGTCCTCGGAGTTCGAGTCAAGCGGAACAGGAAGAACACAAACCTTGGCCCCTTGGGCATACCTACCCGGGACCGACTCCTGTCAAATCGCGAATCAGGGGAGGTCGAACTCAACCGACCTGCGTCCGATTTCCCGCCTGAAAGGTGTCGGATCGGCGTACTTGAAAAATTCCACCCGATCGCCATGGGTTCTTACCTCTTGATCGGAACTGCACCCACCATGGCAACCACTCGCCTCCCCTTTGTTGTTCGCCGAAATGGAGAGGTCGATCTTTCCGTGGAGATGCTCGCCAAGGAGCAAGTTCCAGAAGACTACGTCTTCGTCCATGGAGGAGAGACTCAGGTCTTTGGGGGGATCCTGTTCCCGTACCGTCGGCCCGAGCGAGTCACCCATGTCGATTCGTTTCTCATCTCGAAGAGAGAGGTCACCGAGGGGCAATATACCGGGTTCCTGAACGGCCTCCTTGCCGATGGGGAGAGCATGAGAATCGTCAAGTTCCTCCGCCCAACAACCAAAGCGACTCGCCTTCGCTTCGATCCAGAAAAAAACGAGTTCGTAACCGCCATGCCCGACCGCCCCGTAGTGGGAATTACGATCCGATCCGCTGCGGCCTACACTGCCTGGCGAACAGGAATCGAAACACCGGAAAAGATGCTCATCCGCCTCCCCACGGAACTGGAGTGGGAGCGAGCTGCGCGCGGCGCCGACGGTCGAACGTTTCCCTGGGGAGATCTGTTCTCCCCTGATTTCTGCAGCATGGGCCGTTCCGTGGATACACCGGTTCCTGGCCTTTGCGGCCTCTTCCTGGCGGATATTTCCCCGTTCGGGGTTCTCGATCTCGCCGGCAACGTTTCGGAGCTGTGCGGACCGATCGAAATCAATGGGACACAAATCGAAAACCCGGATGCGTCTCTTGGGAACCGCAACGACTTCTTCGCCCGGGGCGGAAACTTTACCAGCGACGTTCCGGACTTCTGCTCGACGACGATTCGTCTCGTCCGCGGGGCCATGGCGGGAAGCGATCAAGTCGGGTTCCGTGTGGTGCGCTCCCTGACGGAGGTTGGGGAGGACTAGCCTTCTTCCTACTACTCCCGGGTGACTTCCACATCAAGGACGTCATGAGCAAGAACAAGACCGGACTCGAGGTGGACGATTCTTGCGCTGAACCGGAGGGTGGTTGAGCTCCCACGAGGCTTCATCTCGTCGGGGATGCGGCAGGGCACAAGAAGAGGGTTTTCTTCGTTATCAAACTCCCGGCGAAGCCGCAATCTTCTCGGCCCTCGCAAGACCGTTTCAATTCCGTCCGGCATCTGTCGTACAGTCAAAATCCCACGAACGGTTTTTCGCTCCTGATCCAGGTTCCTGACCACGACTGAAAGAGTCGGCTCCTCGTCCTGAGGTATCGGTCCGATCGGACCATCAAGTTTGATGTCAAAATCAAGCGGACAGGGAAACAGAACGTAACAAAGGGAATCAATTGCACCGGAATCGTCCTGATCTCCAACGCCGGCCAGCAACTGCCTGAGCCGACGACGCGCCCCCCGCTGAATCGTTCCCTCGGGGAAGGAAACTTCAACCTGGCTCCCATTCGGACCTGTCGGTACCGGAATTGTCTCGACCAGACCGTCCGGATCGTTCAGCTGAAACATCGTGTTGCCACGCCCCGGGGTTCCCGAATCTTCAATGTCGAGAAAGGAGAGAGCAACCCACTGGGCCTCGGTCAATTCGTTCTTCGGATCGAGAGGACTCACGAAATCGAATGTGAAGAGACCCGAGTCGCTCGATTCATCTCCCTCAAAGCATTGGGTCGTCAAGACGAACGGTGGACTCACCGGAAGAATGTCATCGGTTGCCGGATGATCCGATGGATCGTCCACATAGGCACCAACACGGCCACAGTCCGAGAATGCCGAGACGCGCAACCCCTCTTCCTCGTACTGGTCAGAGACTTCATCCCCGTCGCCGAGATTATCAAAGCCAATTCGGCCCATGACGATCAGATGGCTGACGATGGTGTCCTCGCCAATGCCTGCATCCGCGAGACTTCCCGTGAATGCACCCACGTTGAAGAGAATCGACCTTCCGTGTCGGACCGACTCCGGAAACCCTGGAAGCTGGGAAAAGTTCGCAATGGTGAACTCCACATCCGGATCCATCGCAGACGGGGTGGAAAAGAGCACCCCCGTGTGGGCCGGTAGGGGGTCACCAAATGCAAGAGGAGGGATCTGACCCACGAGAGCGACCGCCGCTCCAAAGCTTGTCAAATCAGCAAGGCCTCCGACGCCAACGACGACGTTCGCGAGACCATCCCGATCCGTATCGAAGGAGACCACGAAGGATTCCGAACCACCAAAATCAGGAAAGTCCGTTCCCCCCTCACCGTCAAGAAGGGGACCGGTTGTGCCCGGATCCCCGTCTCCGTCCGCATCCCCCCCGATTCCTGCATAGTTCAGGCCGACGTGGAGGACGTCCAGGGCGGGATCATAAAGGAGGCGCAGATCCAGGAGCTCCCAGCCGACAATCGTTTCTCCGGGAAACGGCGGATCGGGAAATCCAACGTCAAAGACCCCGTCATTGTCCAGCACCAGGACGGCTTGAGGTTGATTGAAGTCGGCCTCGACATCCCCCGTAAACGTCGTCTGAGAAAAGGACTTAGACCCAAAACAAAACAACGAAATCATCGAGATGAGAACGGTTGTGCGATTCAACTTCATCGTTCCCTTTCCTCCTGGTGGCTTCCAAACCCCGGTCATCTAAGTCCAGCTCGGTCCCCTCCAAGCCCTGATGGACCTATCATACGTCAGGTACGGCGTTTCCGCCACAAAGGCTTCCGAATCGGCCCCCCTCAATCCTCTTTACAGAACAGGTGTTCTCGCTTATACTGGGACCCACGATTTCCAGAGGGTTTCGGTCCACGAATCCAGCCCCGCAGACAGGTAAGCAGCGCCTTGCCCCATCCTCTTTGACCCCGGGACCTACCCAAGACAACCGCCAAGTCGTTTCCGTAAGCGACTTTCAGCAATAGATTAAGAACAGTATTCAACGATTTTCGAGACAACGGAAGAATCCAATCGACCCCAGGCTTTCGAGAACGGGGAATCACGAAAATCCTCGGGAACTTAACCCTTCAATATCAAGTCAATATCAAGGATCTGAAGGGGGATGCCCGCACGGGATTTGGGAGCGGCGCTGGGGGAGTAGGACGTGAAAGGAGAGAGGAATGGAAATCAAAATCGACCGCAACCGGAAGTACGATCTCTTTCGGCTGATCAACATCGATTTCTTACCCGTTCATGAGCGCGATTTCGAGATAGCCCTCAACAACATCGTCAAGACAGCCGGCAAGAATCAAAAAGAGCTGCTGATCCTCAATTTCTCGGAAATCGGCTTCCTTCCGTTGAAGCTTGGCCGGTACGTCATGGAGTTCGTGGACAACGCCAAAGAAATCGGTAAAACCATTCAACTCACTCATCTCCCGGACGAGATGGTGAGCCTTTTGAAAGATGGGCTCGTGCAGAAAGGAGCCGGAGTCCACGATTCAGTGGAGGAAGCGGTCAGAGCCTGCACGGGTTAGTTCACAAACTGACAGACCCTTGGAGGCCGTAACTGCTATGTCCTACGGATTGAGTAAGGTTCCGACCCCGATCAACGAGCCGGTGAAGAGCTTCGGGCCCGGCTCGCCCGAAAAGGCGGCAATCAAGTCCCAGATCGCTCGAATGAGTTCGGAAGAGATTGAAATCCCCCTCATCATCGGGGGAAAAGAAGTCAAAACCGGCCGACTCGGCGAAGCTCGATGCCCACATAACAAAAACCATATCCTCGGTCGCTATCACAAGGCTGGCACCAAGGAAGTCGAGGCTGCCATCCAGGCGGCCGATGCGGCCAAGGCCGAATGGGAATCCTGGCCCTGGGAGGCACGTGCTGCGGTCTTCCTGAAGGCGGCAGAGCTCCTTGCCGGCCCGCATCGAGATACGATCAACGCAGCCACCATGCTGGGTCAGTCAAAGACCGTCCATCAGGCGGAGATTGACGCAGCTTGCGAGGCGATCGATTTCCTTCGCTTCAATCCGTTCTACATGACCCAGATCATGGCGGATCAACCCGACTCAAAAGACGGTGCCTGGAATATCCTCTCGCCCCGGCCCCTCGACGGCTTCGTGTTCGCCATCAGTCCGTTTAACTTCACCTCGATCGCCGCCAATCTCCCATCCGCTCCGGCCATGATGGGAAACACCGTGCTCTGGAAGCCGGCAAGCTCCTCGGTGTATTCCAACTACTTTGTGATGAAGCTCTTTGAAGAAGCGGGACTTCCACCGGGAGTCATCAACTTCATTCCCGGCTCCGGAAGTGAGGTTGGAAACCCGGTCATTCAGAGCCCCTCGATCGCAGGAGTTCATTTCACGGGCTCCACCGAGGTATTCCAGGGGATCTGGCGCACCATCGGAAGTAATATTCAAAATTATCATTCCTATCCCCGTATCGTCGGCGAAACCGGGGGAAAAGACTTCATCTTCGTTCACGAATCGGCCGATCGAGAGGCGGTGAAAACCGCCATGATCCGGGGCGCGTTCGAATTCCAGGGACAAAAATGCTCGGCGGCTTCTCGAGCCTACGTCCCGGCCAGCGTCTGGGCCGACATCAAAGACGATCTCGTCAGCACGGTGTCTGAGATCAAGATGGGGGACCCGACCGACTTCAGAAACTTCATGGGCGCCGTCATCGATGAAGGCGCTTACAAGACGATCAAAGGCTATGTCGATCATGCAAAGACAGCCTCCGGAGCAGAAATCCTCTGCGGTGGCACCTGTGACGACAGCCAGGGTTATTTCATCGAGCCAACGATCATCGTGGCCTCCGATCCAAAGTTCAAGACGATGGAAGAGGAGATCTTCGGACCGGTTCTATCCGTCTTCGTCTACGACGACAAGAAGTACGAGGAAGTGCTTCAGATTTGTGATGAAACGTCTCAATACGCGTTGACCGGTGCCATCTTTGCCCAGGACCGGGGAGCACTCCTCACCGCGATGAACCGATTGTCCCACGCTGCCGGGAACTTCTATCTGAATGACAAGCCTACCGGAGCTGTGGTGGGACAACAGCCATTTGGAGGAAGCCGGGCGTCCGGAACCAATGACAAGGCAGGCTCAGCTCTCAATCTCGTTCGCTGGTCGAGTCCTCGAACCATCAAAGAGACCTTCGTGCCGCCAACTTCTTACCGCTATCCGTTCATGGATGAGGCATAGCAGGGCAATTTGCCGTCCGCACGCAAGAAGGCCCGCGCACCATACAAAAGCAATGGGCGCGGGCCTTTTTGACAGATCATGCCGAAGGGGGGACTTGAACCCCCATGAGCCGAAGCTCACTAGGTCCTGAACCTAGCGCGTCTGCCATTCCGCCACTTCGGCAACTGTTCGCTCCCGCCCTCAAACGTGATAGTCTCTGGGAAAGCGGAAACTGAAGAGTGATTCTTTAATTCAGGTCGGCCCTGATTGCAATGGGCCGCCCACAAAAAATCAAATCACGTGCCCAAAAAGGGAAGCAAAAAAAAAGACGACGGACGGAAGATCATCGTCTCCAACCGCAAGGCTCGCTTTCAGTACCACATCCTGGAAGTCACCGAAGCCGGGATTGCGCTGGTGGGGTCCGAGGTCAAGTCGTTGCGGGACGGAAACGCCAACCTCGCCGACAGCTATGCCTTCCTGACCGGAGGCGAGATGTGGCTGCGAAACCTCCATATTGGAGAATATAAGCAGGCCAGCTGGACGAACCACGTCCCTACCCGGCAACGAAAACTCCTTCTCCACAAGCGAGAGATCATCAAGTTGACCCAAAAAGTAAAGGAAGACGGGCTCACACTCGTTCCGCTCTCCCTTTATCTCAACTTGAAAGGGCTGGTGAAAGTCGAGATCGCCCTCGTCAAGGGCAAGAAGCTCCACGACAAACGGGAATCGATGAAGAAGAACGATGCCGCTCGTGAGATGGCCCGGCATCAGGGAAAGCGGAACTATGACTTTTGAGGGATCGGACTCGCCAGGGTCAAGAGATCGTGGACCAAGATCGGCTCATTTTCCCCCATTCCGTCGACGAAGACCGTCATGTGGAAATTCGGCCTGTCATGAAGTTCTAGCCAGGGGGCCGATGAAGCCAGGGGCCACAACCTGATTCCTGGACCTTCGAGGATCACCTTCAAGATCCCCTTGGCGCCGTTCTTGTGCTCAAGCAGAGCAGCATCCAGATCAGGCCAGTCTTTCGGGGGTGGAGGCAGTTCGCCTCTTGCGGGGGAAGCAGTAAAGACGAGAGGCTGGCTTGCCTTCCGACGATTTTCTTCATGCACCGCGATGACAAGATCCTGAGGTCCATACCCGGGGCGATAGTCGAAAAACTTCCCCGCATCAACCCCGGAAAGACCCCCTCGGAAGCCAATGCCAAACGGACACGCCCCCGAAACACGCCAGTCCGCTCGACGATCAAGCCGGAGTGGGTTGGTTCTTGCCTCGTTTCGTGATCGGAGAAAAATCAACTCCAGATAGTTATCTTTGAACAGAACGAGCCGGTTGCTCGTCCCCTGTCCGGGATGATCCCGGGCGAAGTCGGCAACGAATCCGGCGCCTTCCAGAGAAGCCACAACTTCGAGGGAAGGCTCGACAAAAACAAAGACATGATCCAGTACCAGATGAAACGAAACTGGATCAAATCCGCGGGTCATGGAAGCGACTTTTCATCGGCTCGAGCTTCGACGGTTGACTTCAGCCCCTGAAGGATCTTGTCCCAGCTCTCCTGGTTGTGGGTGCGGGCCTTTTCATTCCGGAACTCCCCCTGACACAAGGAGAGCTTTGTGCCGCCGCCCGAAGACGTCAACCTGTACGTAACCTTCGTATGTCGCTCGGGTGTGTTTTCATCTTCAGGCGAAAAGCACGAGTGTTCCAGCAACGAATTCTCCTGGTTAGCCAGGACTACACCCTTGATCGCCACGACCATCTTGCCGTCCACCGGCATCTTGAAGACAAGAGAGCTACCGACCTTCCAATCGGAAATCGCCTCACTCTCAAAATAGTATTTCTTGGTTAGCTCCGGATTGGTGAGCCCCTCCCAGACGAGAGAGACCGGGGCCTCGATGCTCACCGACCTCACGACGCAATATTCTTCATTCATGATCGGATCCCTGACTTTTCCGGGTTTGCGGTTTGATCTTGTCCGGGATACTGGCTGCAGCGTATCCGGAAAAGAACCTTGAAGACGCTGAAAGATTATCCACTTCCACAGGCCGTCAGGCTACTCCCTCGTGATCGGTCGCATGGGGCGAACCCCGGGTTGTTGCCATCTCAAATCGGGTGCACCGGAACCTCGACTTGCCGACCGTACATAGGGGGGTGACGACCAAAAAGAGCCCCCCCGAATGGCAAATCGAAGTCCTTCCACCCAATCTCGCGCGAAATAACGCAGCCCATCACCGTCCCTGGCTACCATTGTGCTATAGGCCCGATTGACAAAGATGTCGGCCGTCCATTCACCGATGTTTCCATGAACGTCATAAAGCCCGAATCCGTTGGGAAGAAAGCTGCCCACGGGCGCCAGGCCCCCGTAACCATCATCCAGCTCGTCACTGAATCGGTACGTTTGCCAGGGATTCAATCGATTGAAAGATCGGTCAGCAACGTTGGCATGTCCAACAATCGATGCGATTGAATCGCCCGTATAGAAGGCAGTTTCCGTACCCGCACGGCACCCATATTCCCATTGTGCTTCGGTGGGAAAAGTCAGCCAGGTCTTGAGGAGCAACTCCTGGAGCACATTTCGGGCCTGGCAAACAGGCAACATCGAGGGGGCTTGATTCGCCGCCAGTTCCCCGCCGAGCCGGCCAAACTGAGCAACCGTCATCTCATACTTGGAGATAAAAAACGGATCGAGCCTCATTTCGTGCATCGGTCTTTCACACGCAACGGCAGCTGACGAAACAGAAAAACTCTGCTTCGTATCGTTCGGCCTGGCTCCCATCTTGAAAACGCCACCAGGAAGAAGCACCAGGATGATCCCCGAGTCATCCTGGATCGCAAAACAACCCGGGTATTCTTCCGTCGGCTGGGAAAGGGGGGCGTTGCCGCTCAAGACATGCAAGAATTCCCAAAGCCCGGTCGATGGGTTTCGACCCAGAGGACGGAGCCCCATCTGCGGAAGAAGGTCAAGACCACCGTAGACGGGTAGGGTTGAGATTTCGTCGATCGCTCGCGCCCAGGCATCTCCGTGCTCGAGAATCGATTTGCGATGAATCTCTCCGACTTGATCCTGATGAGCTCGAACCGTCAATTCCAATTCGACGAGTCCTCGGTATTCCGTTTCAATCAGTCGAGAAAGCATCTCGTGTCGCCACTCATCGCTCCGCTCTTCGAAGGTCCAGGTGAGTCGGACCGTCGAATTTGAGTAATCTTGAACCAGGTCTCTTAGCTCCGAGATCTCCGCGCCGTTCAGCTCAAGAAATGCTTCTCGATCCTCAACAATGTTCAGTTGCTGCTCAAGAACGGATAACTCGCTTCGAAGGCCGACCAATCTCTCTTCGTCGGGAGCCCGATCTCTCCGCTCTTGCTCGGCCGTGTAGGGAAGAGCTTTCTCCCGCAAGGAAACGAGCTCCTGCTCATGAATTTTGTGCTGCCTTCGAACCTCTTCGACCTCACCAAGCCAGCGATCCATGTCCTCTTGCTTGTCCGGATCCATGGGCCAGAATGACCGAGCTTCAATGGTGAGCTTTTCGATCCAACGAGAGTCAGCAAGCAGCTGAATGCGGCGAAGCGCTGTTCGCTCTCGAGCTGCGGTAAACAGGGCAAAGAACACAAGGAATGCCAGAAGAAGCAACCCGAGAGCTCGAGCCGGATGGCACTCCGTCCAATGGAATGTCCGTGCCGCCCAGCCCGGTCGCTTTGCTTCGATGGATCGACCGGCAAGAGCGTTCGAAATGTCCAGTGCAAACGCTCCTGCGCTCCGATACCGATCCTTCACGCGCCGACTCATCGCCTTCATGCAAACGGTCTGGGAATTCCGCGGAATGGATGGGTTCCAGACCCGTGGAGACCTGGCATCGCCATGGATGATCCGCTGAACGGTAACCTCGGATGAATCCCCTTCGAATGGACTTCGAAAGGCCAGACTCTCGTAAAGCGTCACTCCGAGAGAATAAATGTCGGTCCTCTCATCGACGCCACTACCTCCGGCCACTTGCTCGGGGGACATGTAGAGCAACGACCCGAGCTGGGCTCCGGTGCGGGTCAACTGAGAAGCATCTCGTGGTCGAGCAAGACCAAAATCAATCAACACCGTCCGACCCATCGGGGTGATCCAGATATTGGAGGGCTTGATATCCCGGTGGATCGTCCCTCGCTTGTGAGAGTACTTGAGCACCTCGGCAATCTCTCTCGCAATGCGCAGGCAACATTGACTCCAGGTTCCCTGGAACAACTCGGGAATCTCGGTCTCTTTGGGACAGTCCTCTCTTTCGGACTCGCGGCTTCCAAGATCGCGCACTGCCTTCCACAGGTCCTCGCCGCTCAAATCCTCCGCTCTCTGTCCGTCGAAGCAACGAAGCACTTCGTAGAGTGTCGCCCCCTCCAGCCACTCCATCGCAAGATACGGAATTTCTTGATCCTGCCCGACGGAAATGACCGAAACGATCCCCGGGTGACGTAGCTTTGCCACGGCTTCGACTTCACGCCGGAAACGAGCCACTTCTTTGGGATAGTAAACCCGATCGGGCCGAATGACCTTGAGCGCGACCCGGCGTGGCTCACCTTCCTGTTCGGCGAGGTACACGACCCCCATTCCTCCACCGCCGATTTTGCGGATGAGCTGGAAGCGTCCGAGACGATCAGGAAACTCGCGAGGTTCGGTCGGGGGATCAAATCCAAGGAGTCCCATCGAGACCAGGCGGTCGAAACCCTCACGAAGTTTGGCGGCCCGATCAGGATGCTCTTCACACATCGCGTGCAACGCTGCGTGACCCTCTGTGGATGCACGTTCCAGGCATTCAAAGAGAAGCTCGTCTGTTCGGTCGTCGGTGGATTCGATGTCACCGGATTCGGCAGCCATCAGACTACTCGGTTACAATGAGCTCGCCAGCTTCACCAGGGCTCGGTGAAGAAGCTTGCGCGTGGCCACTTCGGAACGTCCGATCCTGGTTGCGATCTCTGCGTGAGAAAGACCCTGGAAACGGGAGAGCATCACGACCTCCCGATAGTCTTCGGGCAGACGCTCGATCGCTTCCATGAGCTTGCGATCGACCTCGCCTTGGATCGCGATTCGATCCGGAGTCAAACTGTCGGCAAGCTGAACCCCCGGGCCCGAGCCGGAATCTCCTGGAGTCCGAATCGGCGTCTCCCGGGCGAGGTCCCGTTTCTCGGCAGTGTGATACCGGACCCGATCCTGAATCTTGCGCTTGGCCCGAGTAAAGAGCCACTGAAGCATGCCCTGGCTACCCCCGTATCGAAATTGCTTTCGATCCGCCACCGCTTCGCGACAGACCGATTGAGCAATGTCGGTGTCACATTCCCGCGACCGGATGACCCGGCCGGAGTGGAAATGCACAAACTTCTTGAGCTTCGGGAAGGACGCTTCCAGCATCCGGCCAAAAGAGGCGGTAGGGGTGGAATCTTCGAGTGGGTCGGATTCGTGTCGATCGACCATTGAGGTCTCTCCGTAGCACACATGCGACGTGCACTGGCAAATCTGCGCAGGACGATGTCCTTGAGCCTAACCCACAGCAGGCGCAAAGACAAGATCTAACCGAGTTTGCCGCACAGGAGCCCCATTTGGTCATCGACATGGCCAAGTGGTCCACTTCCAGATCGTTGACCGATCGCCTCTTCACCTACTTTCCCGAAAAACCGCCCGCCTCAAGCGAGGCGGGCGCTTGCCCTACGTGAGCCCGAAAGCTCCTCTCTCTGATCTCTTATTGATGTCTCAAACCCCCGCGTCTGGCGGAGGTTCAATGCAATTTGTTCCGACATGAAAGCGAGCGGAAGGGGGACAAAGGTGTGTCGCGGAATCCAAAAAAAATTAAGAGACGGGAGACGTCGACAACATCGACGCCTCCCGTCCCGGGTTTCCCCACTATCTTGCCCCGATGCGAATGGAGTCTAGTCGACAACCTGAAGGGAAACGGTCTGACTCACGTACGAGACCGTCCGACCCGGAGCTAGGATGACAAAGGCGAAGTGCATGGTCTTCCCCACATAATCCGGGCTCAAACTCCCGGGTTCAAGATCCAGAACAGGACCAAGGAAACTTCCGTCCGCTCCGAGCTCGCCCCGAAAATCAGAGAAGGCTTGCTCTCCTCGGCGCCCCCCGCGAAGTGTTTGGCGGGTCCATCCATCCCGATTCAGCGGGACATTGATGGTTCCCCCGGACTCGAACGGCCCCTCGATTCCCGGGCTCGTTCCGCTCACCGTGCCAAGGAGCAGAAAGGTTCTGCCGCCAAATGCAGGTCCGGCAAACAGGGAGAAGTCGATCGGTTGAGGATTCGAACGAGAAACCTGAAGGCCCGCCGCAGAGAGATCCTCGGCGAAGTAGATCACGGCCCTTGCCAGAGCTGTTCGATTTCCGGCCTCATCTCGAAACTGAGCAAAGACCTCATGGTTCACTCCGCGAGCATGACTTCCTCCGTAGAGAGAAAGATCCCATTTCGCCCGCTCCGTCGAGAACGATTCCCACGGACTGAAGCTCGATCCGTCACTGGAAAAGCGCATCTCCGAGACTCCAGAAGCAGCATCAGCCGCCGACAAGGTCAGGTCGACCCGCCGATCGAGTGTGTAGGATCGTCCGCTATCGATCACGATCGACGGGTTGCTTGGTGCCGTCGTATCGATCTTGATCGGACCATAGAGTCCAAAGCCACTGCTGAACTGACCCAGGTTGTCAACGGGGCGTAGCTTGAAGTAATAGGTTCCATCCCCGAGAGTCTCCGAGTACTGAGTGACCTCTTCGATATCTTTGACTCGGCTTGGCGAACTGGTGGGGGAAGAGTTGATGTAGATCCCGTAACCATCCAACCCGGAGCCGGAATCGTGCGCCGCATCCCAGGAGATCGAGAAGTTCGAATTGGATCGATAGACTCCGACCGGATGGGTATTCGAAACGAAGTTGGTGGGAAGAGAGGGAGGTGATCGATCAACCCGGACGGGGCCATAGTACACATGATGATCATCCCAGTTTCCGGATCGATCCTCGCTCCGAATCGTGAAGTAGTGGGTCCCTTCCGAGAGAGTCTTCGAGTAGGAGTTCACCGGACCCAGGTCCCGGATCGTGTCGGGAGAAAGTGGAAAGAGAGGAGTCCCGACTGAATAGCCAGCGATCCCGGATCGATCATCCTCCGCCTCATCCCATTCGACCACGAAGTCGTCTTCATCCGTCCAAACTCCGGTTTGATGGGTCGAAGAGCGCAGATTCGTTGCCACCGACGGATCGGTGCCATCCACATAAATCGTTTGTGTGTTGTAGGCAGAGTGGCCATAGAATTCAGGACCGTTGTCGTTGTTGGCCTTCGTCTTGATCGAGAAGGTCCCTTCGGCCAAAGCCCTCGCCGTCCAGGTGGCCTGCCTGTCGCTTCCACCCGGTATCGCACCAAGGACGACATCCTTGTCGGCTTCCGGGTACGTCAAAGTTCGCCCATCATTCACCGGCACTTCGAGCCGATCGATCCGCAAACCCACGGGAAGCTCGAGCAGGTTGAGCATGGTTGAGGAGGCAACGTGGCTTGGCGAGCTGACAACGCTGGTGATTTCAACATCGTCTCCGGGCCTGAGGTACACGTCGTCAATGGTCGTCGCAAGAGCAACCCTCGGTCGAGTATCCGTGTAGTCAAAGTTGAGCGCCGCCGAGAAGTAAAGATTGTCGATGGTCCCGTTATCATTGATGTCCGTGTCTCTTGGATCAAAAGTGATCCGGTGATCACCCGCGGGAGGATTCTCAACGATGATGAACTGGTAATTTGAATTACCCGTGGAGGCCAGATCGATCGATTGATCGTTGTTGTAGTCCAGAAGAACATCAATATTTCCCATCACCGGAGTTGCACCCCCTGGGGTTGAAAGCCCGGGTTCATCCCAGGTTACGACAAGAGTGATCCGATCCGTACCGGGAGGCACGTTCACGATCCAGCTGAAGGTGCGATTCGCCTCGTTGACGTATTCGTTGGCGAGATAGATGAGTCTTGAGTGTGCGGTGGCATGATGCATTCGAGTCGCGTTGATCGTGCCAAAGCCATAGGTGCTATTCGGGGCCAGGTTGCCGCCTTTCTTCAGGGACGAAGCAAGAGCCCATGCCCGGTACAGCTTGGGATTATTGTTCAGAATCTGATAGTGATCGTTCAAGCTTGCCAGCAGCCCGGTGACATGAGGCGTCGCCATCGACGTCCCCGTAAGCGCAGTGTAGCCATTCACGTTGTTCGTGTCGGTGCTGGTAATCGAATGCCCGGGAGCCGTGATTTCGGGCTTCATTCTGTTGTCCCCGGTGGGTCCCCGTGCCGAGGTTCCAAAGATCGTGCCCACTCGATTATCTCCGGGACTGACTTCGTCATCCCGAACGTTGCCGACAGTGAGTACGTTCTTGGCCACCGCCGGACGCCCGATCGTTCCCGCGCCACTCCCTCCCCTGTTTCCCGCCGCAAAAACATAGAGCTGACGATTGTTCCAGGAGGTATTGTCCACATCAATGCACTCCTGCTCCGTGCCACTCCAGGGAATGACGACGGGTGAGAGTGGGGGATCGCTTCCCCACGAACAGTTCACGATCTTTGGTCTGATGGTGGTGAATCCATTGGAATCGGTGAAGTTGCTACTGAAGGCATTGTACAGATCGTTTACATCCCCGATGCTCCGGGGATTCGCCGCGTTGTTATCAAAGTAACGACCGACAAAGAGACGCTGGGTTCGAGCATCTCCGATCCCTGGAGCAGCTCCACCGAAACGATTATCGGCAATTCCATTGCCCAGCATGGTTCCCGTCACGTGGGTGCCATGACCCAACGTATCGTTGTAGGGTCCAAAAGGCGAGGTGTCCCAGGCAACCGCAAGAATGTTGAAATCCGTGTGAAGATTGTTCAAACCGGTGTCAATCACACCGACCTCGGTTGAGAACCCATCGTGCAACCATCGAATGGAATCCTGACCCACAAGCGGAATGGAAGAGTCGTGGTAGAGTCGATTCGAGCTTCGATCACTCAAGAAATGAATATCATTGCGACGGGACAGCTCGCGCAACTGACCAGGAGTCGCCGAAACGGCGAAGTTTCGAGTCATCTCTCGATAGAAGTGAACACCGATTCCCATGGACTCAAGGAGTCTCTGATAACTTCCTTGACGCAGGGAAGAAGAAAAAGAAGAAGAGTCCAATGCCGTCCTCTCGGGAGCATCGAAATCCGATGCATGCGCGGGCATCGAGGGTCGCTCGTTTGCAACCCCATCTTCCTGCCCAAGAAGAGCCACCCAGGCAGGTATCGGTTGCTCCGATGGGGCCGTCTTGAGAATCATCTCGAGCGCCGGGTGAACCTTGAACTCCGTGGGCAGGGTCCCGACCCAGCGAACCTCCGCAAGTGCGCTCAAACCAGCAAGGGATTCCTCAGGAATGTAGGCCTGAATTGCCTGGTGAGGAAGGACGGCCCACGTTTTGATTCCCATCTGGTGAAGTCGATGGAACGTCCCCTCAAGAAGAGGACCTTCGATCTGGATCAGGGCATGGGCGCCTCCATCTCTTTCGATTCTCTGGATAATATCCCCATCGATTCCCGGATCGGGAAGGAACGTCCCCGACGACATCGCGATGGTTCCCGGCTCGATCACGATCCCATGGGACGAAGCGGTCTCGACTCCGTCGCCATACGACTCGACAGGAGGCCTTGCACGGTTCAGGCCAGGCTCTCGATCCACCTGGACCCCTAGCCCAACTCCATGATCCCCTTCTAATTTCTGTGAATCCGAAGGGACTTGCCCTTCCCGGGTCGGTTCCGGCTTCCCCACTTCACTCTCCCCGACTCTCACCTGAGAATGAGCGCCCATCGGCAGCCAAACAAGTGAAGCCAAAAAGATCATGCATATTCGTCGTCTCATCTCTCAATCTCCTTTTTCAACCAGGAATTCCGGAGCCCTGATCGTTCCGGATGCTGATTTCCGGTCCCGATCGCCACGGCCAACTTGCCCATCACCACTAAAAAGGCAGGTGGAGCCCCCATCTAACGCACTTCCGAGAAGAAACTTGTGAACAACGACAAAGAGGGCGGCAGAGAAGATTTTCAGGTGGACAGGAGGACCGACAGGGCGGTTGAGTCGCTGACCGGAACCTGCCGAAAAGAGAGGAGGAGACACCCAATGCTTGAAGACGACTCAAAAGACCTGTTGGATCAGTTCGTTGACCTGGCTCTCCGCGGAGAGATCTCGGATGTGGAAACCTTCCTCAAGGATCAGCCGAACGTCACCACTGCCGAACAGGAGAGGATCCACGCTCTTGCCCGGATGCTCTTGTGGAACACACCCGCATCGAGCTGCGAACTTGGTGGAGCAACGACTCCTTTGCCGGGGGGCGTGAGAAAAGACGGGACGTGCAACCTCCCGGAGGAGCTCCTGAAAGACTACCGGATCATCCGACGCCTTGGAGCTGGCGGCGCCGGAGAAGTCTTTCTTGCCAAACAGCGCTCCGTCGGCAGGCGGGTCGCGCTAAAACTGCTCCACCCGGGACACGTGGGATCCGCCGAAGCCGTGCATCGATTCGAGCGTGAAGCTCGCGCGATCGGAAAACTTCAGCACAGAAACATCGTTTCGGTCTACGACACGGGAGTCGTCGACGGCCGCCCATACATCGTGATGGAGTTCATCCCGGGGTTAGGACTCAACGAAATATTGAGCCGGGAACGAGCTGGCGGGGGCGGTCTCGAAAAAGGGCAAGTGGAACGGTGGGGAATCGAGCTCTCCCAGGCTCTCTCCTGTGCCCATGAGGCCGGGATCGTGCATCGAGATGTCAAACCGGCCAACATCCGGATTCGCCCGGATGGGACCGCTCTGCTACTCGACTTCGGTCTCGCACGAGAAGAACAAATCGAGACCCTGACCATTCCTGGCGCGTTTCGCGGTTCACCGATCTATGCGTCCCCGGAGCAGATTCATGCGCAAGGAGATCTGGACTGTCGGACCGATATCTACTCTCTTTGCGTGACCCTGTACGAATGCGTGACCGGACGAACTCCTTTCACCGGCGCTACCACCCAGCAGATCTTCTACGAGGTTCTCTCCCGGGAACCTGTACCCCCTCGTCAGTTGAATCGAACTTTATCAACCGACCTCGAAACAGTGATCCTGAAGGGAATAGAAAAAGAACCGGGGCACCGCTATCCCACAGCAAACCAACTTGGTGAGGACCTGACGGCGATTCTCGAAGATCGACCGATCCGCGCCAGACGCGTTGGACCCGTTACCCGGGCCTACAAGTGGTCCAGGAGGCATCGGGGAGCAACGGTTGCCATCCTTCTCTTCTGGATCGTGGCCTTCTTCGGTCCCGTCATCTTCGGGGTCCGAGAAAAGATCGCCAGGGAAGCGATTCAGAAGCAGGAGATCGAGACCGAGTTCCAGCGAAAGTCCGCGGTGGCGGCACTCAAAGAAGTCAGCAAAGCAAAGACCCTTCTTCGCCATCAGCTGGACGAAGTTCGTCGTCTCTCCGACATCAAGCTCCTTCGGGAGTCAATCCTCGACGCTAGCGATCTCTGGCCTCTCTTGCCGGAGCGAATCCCCGATCTCGATCGGTGGCTGATGGAAGCAAAACGACTCTCTTCTCGCATTCCTCTCCATCAGGAAACTCTTGACCGACTGGAACCTCTGGCCACTCAAGACCCGAAGACATCAGAATTCCACTTCGAAGAAGAGGGCGATGCGTGGCAACACCAAATCCTCGTCGAGCTGATGGCTGGACTCTCGGACTATGACGAGCTCATCGTCGACGTCGAGGAACGACGTGACTTCGCAACCGCCGTCGCAAAATCGACCATCACCGGAGAGGGTGTCCGCGCTACCTGGAGCCAAGCCATCACGGCGATCAAAGACACCCCCGCGTACGGTGGCTTGCAAATCAAACCCCAGCTCGGACTCATTCCTCTTGGTCCGGATCCCGATTCCGGATTCTGGGAATTCGGGCACCTTCAGTCCGGATCGCTCCCCACCCGAAACCCGGAGACGGGGAAACTCGACTTCCAGGTCGAATCCTGTCTCGTCTTCGTATTATTGCCGGGAGGCACGTTCCGAATGGGAGCAACCCCTCCTACCGCGGCAAACCCTCTTGGCCATCCGAACGTGGATCCATTCGCCCGATCGGAAGAGAGTCCGGTGCACGAGGTCAGCCTGGGTCCGTTCTTCATCTCGAAATTCGAGATGACTCAAGCCCAGTGGATTCGAATTGCCAACGAAAATCCAAGCGCCTATGCTCCTGGCTATGAAATCGAGGGAGTGCGAAGAACCGAGCTCCATCCGGTGGAACAGACGAGCCTGGAAGACTGCCTGGAGATGCTCCGGCGACTCAACTTGACCCTTCCCACCGAGGCTCAGTGGGAGTATGCAGCGCGAGGGGGAACAACAACCATCTGGTGGACCGGAAACGAAAAGGAATCGTTGCAAGGTGCGACAAACCTTCTCGACAACTACTGCAAGACCCACGGAGGTCCGGCTAGCTGGAATTATGAAACCTGGCTGAACGACGGCTATACCGTCCACGCTCCCGCGGGAACGTATCGACCGAATCCTTTCGGACTGCACAACACGATCGGAAACGTCGCCGAATGGTGCCTGGATGATAAGATGGGATACCAATCTCGACCACGAGAAGGAGATGGCTTGAGGGAAGAGGGGGGCACGCGCTCGAGAATCTATCGGGGCGGAGCGTTTTCTGATTCAGCTTCGGTGGTTCGTGCCGCCTCTCGATTCTTTAGCCTTCCGGACGTGCGCCTGCTTGCGGTCGGACTGAGACCCGGAAGGAAGATCGATCGGTAGGGGAGTGAACTAGCCGATGAGATCGTTCCAATCCATCAACTTCTTGGCAAGCTTCTGACGGGCCCGAAAGAGACGCATATCCGCCGCGGCGCGGGTGATATCAAGGGCGTCGGCGGCCTCCTCGATCTCCAGTCCTTGAAAGTAGACCAGGTCCAGAATCGCCCGATCCGTATCGGGGAGCAAAGTAAGGGCAAGATCGAGGGCCACCGCACGTTCTCCTCGATCAATGTCTCCAAGCCCACCCGTTGTCTCAAGCCCTCTTCCCAGAGCCCAGGAAGATCGGGCGTTCATGGGAATCGTATTCAGCCCCGGCTTCTTGAGTCGACGAAGAAGCAGTCTCCATGCAGCCTTCCAGAGGTAGGCGCGAAATGCGACAGGGTTCTCAAAACGCGGGCGACGCGATGAACGCAGCATCCCCAGGATCGCTTCCTGGGCGACATCACTGACTCCCTGGGAAGGGCGTATCAGTCCCTTTCCGCGCTTCGTGATGCGGGCCTTGAGGAGGGCGACCTCGACCCGAAGAAGCTGTTCAAGAGCGTAAACGTCATTGGCGCTTTGCCATTGCTCGAGAAGCTGATCGATCTCGGCGGGGGGGTCATGCGGATTGTCGGTGGTGAAAGACATGGCCTGTGGCGGCTCCGGCCTCATGGGTTTACCCTTTGCTTTCATCACTATCGGTAGGATGGGGCAATCCCATGAAGCACGGTCATATCCTGTCCAGGGATCTCCATTTACCGGCTTCCAAGCCGCAGAGACACTCCTTGGATGGCGCCCCCGGAATTGGCTTGCTTGCTCCTGCCTCTCGGCTGAGAATGGCACTCGTTCGATCGAAATCCATCCCAAGTGAGCAAAAGATGAGAATGACATCCACAATCTTGATCTCCATATTGATCTCCATGATGCTGCAGTCACTGATCGCGGGAGACGCACTCGCCGGTGAGGAATCCCGACCCATTCCCCCTCACAAGCTGGCGACCCTCGATTCGATCGAATCAAGAGCGCCGGAACTGATTGAACTCAGCGACCGCATCTGGTCGTTCGAGGAAGTTGCATTCCAGGAGAAGCAATCATCCGCGGCTCTTGCCGACTACGCGGAAAAGAACGGTTTTCGTGTTCGCCGTGGAGTCGGTGAGATCCCCACAGCCATCATTGCTGAATACGGGAGCGGTCGACCGATCATCGGCATCCTGGGAGAGTTCGACGCTCTTCCCGGCCTCTCCCAGAAAGCCGTACCGCACAAAGACCCGATCCATCCCGAAGGCGCAGGCCACGGCTGCGGACACAATCTATTCGGGGTGGCGTCCCTCGCCGCAGCAACCGCGATCAAGGAACTGCTCGAAGAGGGAAAACTCAAAGGCACCGTGCGTTTCTACGGCACGCCCGCCGAAGAGAAATTCTTCGGAAAGCTCTGGATGATCCGGGCCGGGTTATTCAAAGACGTTGACGTGATGATGGACTGGCATCCATCAACAAAGATCGAGGCGAATGTTCAAAGTAGCCTTGCCATGGTTGACTTCATCGTGGAGTTCTTTGGTCAGTCGGCGCATGCGTCCAGCGATCCATGGAATGGTCGGAGTGCCTCGGACGCGCTCGAACTCTACACATCCGGCATTAATTATTACCGAGAACACGTCAAACCAACCGTGCGCATTCATTATCACATTCAAGACGCGGGGAAGGTCGTCAACGTGGTTCCCGACTACGCCAGGCTCTGGGTGCGGGTGAGGGACACCAAACGGGACGGGATGCAGACCGTCTGGAAGAGGGTCCAGGAAATGGCGGGGGGCGCGGCCATTCTCGCCGACGTCGATCACAAGATCTCCTTGGTTTCCGGGATCCACGAGGTGCTCGTGAATCGAACGGGGGGCGCACGCTTGCAGGAGAACATCGAGTCCCTGGGCGAGATTCACTATTCCGACGAAGAGCAGGCCTTCGCCCGCAAGATTCAGGAAGCGACGAAGAAAGAGCAACTCGGAATCGTCACAAAGATCTCTCCCCTCAAAGAGACCGAAGAGAACCCATCGGGAGGATCGACCGACGCTGGAGATGTGAGCTTCAACGTGCCAACAATCCGGCTTGCCGTAACCACGGCACCGCAGGATACACCCTGGCATTCCTGGGCCGTTGTCGCCTATAGCGGAATGTCGATCGGTCACAAAGGAATGATCTACAGCGCAAAGGCGCTCGCCATGACCATGGTCGATCTTTTTGAAGATGCGGAGCTTCGAAAAGCAGTGAGGGAAGAATTTGTCGAACGCCTGGGCGACTACAAATATTCACCGATGATTCCAGAAGGCCCGCCTCCCCTTCATCAATAGATCAATAGCCGTGAAGGCTAGCCCGGAAGTTCTCGCCAAACTCGTGAATCATCCGGGCTAGATCGAAGCAATAATCTCATTGAACGTCGCACTGGGTCGCATCGCCTTTTCCGCCCGGTCCACGTCCGGCCGATAGTAGCCGCCGACATCTTCCGGTTTTCCCTGGGCGCCGTTCAGCTCCTCGACAATCTTCGATTCATTCCGAGCGAGAGACTTCGCGATGGGTGCGAAACGCGCGGCAAGATCCTTGTCAGTTTGCTGACCCGCAACAGCTTGAGCCCAGTAAAGCGCAAGGTAGAAATGGCTACCCCGATTGTCGAGTTCGTTGACTTTTCGAGACGGGGCCTTTCGATTCAAGAGCAATTGAGAGGTGGCTTCATCCAGAGTCTCGCCAAGAAGCCTCGCGGCTCCGTTATCGAATTGCTCGCCGAGGTGATCCAGCGATGCAGCTAGAGCAAGAAATTCGCCAAGCGAATCCCAGCGCAAGTGCCCCTCGGATTCGAATTGTTGCACGTGTTTGGGCGCTGAGCCACCCGCACCCGTCTCGAAAAGACCACCACCATTCATGAGGGGAACAATCGACAGCATCTTGGCGCTGGTGCCAATCTCGAGGATCGGGAAGAGATCGGTGAGGTAATCTCGAAGAACGTTCCCGGTCACCGAGACCGTGTCTTCTCCGCTGCGAATCCGTTCCACGGAAAAGCGTGTGGCATCAACCGGGGAGAGAATGGAGATTTCAAGCCCACTCGTCTCGTGATCTTTCAGATACACCTCGACCTTCTTGATGATCTCGGCGTCATGTGCACGATTCTCATCAAGCCAAAATACGGTCGGGACTCGAGTGGCACGGGCGCGAGAAACCGCAAGCTTCACCCAATCGCGCACAGGAGCATCTTTTACCTGACAAGCTCGCCAGATATCTCCTTGCTCTACTGAATGGTCCATCAGAACCTGGTCCGACCCATCGACGATTCGAACGACTCCGGCAGAAGGAATCTCAAACGTCTTGTCGTGAGATCCATACTCCTGGGCCTTCTGTGCCATGAGACCGACATTGGGCACGGTTCCCATGGTGGCCGGGTCGAAAGCCCCGTTCTTTTGACAATCCTCGATGACCGCCTGATAGACCCCCGCGTAGGAGCTATCCGGCACGACTGCCTTGCAATCCTGAAGCTTCCCCTCCGAGTTCCACATCCCACCCGAATCTCGAATCATCGGTGGCATGGAGGCATCGATGATGATGTCACTTGGAACGTGAAGGTTCGTAATTCCCTTGTCGGAATTGACCATCGCAATCCCGGGGCCATTTCTGTACGCGCTCTCGATGTCAGCTTCGATCGATTTGCGTTCGTCATCCGGTAATTCGGAGATCTTGCCGAGGAGATCGCCGAACCCATTGTTGACGTCCACCCCAAGGCGTTCGATCACCGCGCTGTGCTTGTCGAAAACCTCGGAGAAAAAGACCCGCACCGCATGGCCAAAGATGATCGGATCCGAGACCTTCATCATGGTGGCCTTCATATGGAGAGAGAAGAGCACTCCTTGCTTCTTCGAGTCCGCGATCTGCTCCCGCAGAAACGCAATGAGCGCCTTTTTGCTCATCACGGTTCCGTCGAGGATCTCCCCTTCCTGCAAGGCGATCCCATCTTTCAAGATCGTGACCGTGCCGTCCTCGGCAACGTGTTCGATCCGAACGGTCGTTGCTTTTCCCATCGTCACCGACTTCTCGTTGTGGCGGAAATCACCGGCGTTCATCGTCGCGACATGAGTCTTCGACTCGGATGGCCAGGCGCCCATTCGGTGGGGATTCGCCCGGGCGTACTCCTTCACCGCCTTGGGTGCGCGCCGGTCCGAGTTACCTTCCCGAAGAACCGGATTCACGGCGCTACCCTTGATCTTGTCGTATCCGATCTTGATCGCCCGTTCCTCGTCGCTTTTTGGCTCATCCGGATAGTCCGGGAGCGAGTACCCTTTGGCTTGCAGTTCGGCGATGGCGGCTTTTAGCTGGGGAATGGAAGCGCTGATGTTCGGCAACTTGATGATGTTCGCTTCCGGCTTCTTGACCAGCATCCCCAGTTCGGCAAGGCCATCCGGTTCCCGTTGTTCCGGGGTCAAAGACCCGGAAAAGGCAGAGAGGATGCGGCCCGCAAGGGAGATATCCCGGGTCTCGATCGGCACTCCCGTGGCACCCGCGAAAGCACGGATGATCGGCAGGAACGAATGGGTGGCGAGCGCCGGAGCCTCGTCGGTCCAGGTATAAATGATGGGGGGGGATTGAGACTGAGTCATGTTTCCTCTTCTTGAAAGCGCCTTTTTACTCGGGAAGCGGGAGGTTCTAACAGAATAAGGCCCTCGCCTCTATGGGTTAACAGAGGCCGGCGCCTCGCACTCGTCCTAAGCTCAAGCGCGACGTGAAGGTGGGGCGAGAAGTCCCGAAGTCCTCCCGGTCGACGTTCGTGAATCATGAAGCCTGGCCCGAGTTACCAGGGTCGTGTCGGGCAGTGCTACCGGGCTCCCAAAAAAAGGCAACCTTTTGATTGCATGTTCTGTCCATTCCGGCTAATATGCAACCTTAAGGTTGCGCATCAGCAACACCCGACAAGAATGAGAACAAAGCCAAGGAGAGGACCCCATGCCTGCAACCACCGACAAGATCGAAAAAGAAACCGTGATCGAGGCCCTTCCCGCCCGGGTCTGGCGAGCACTTGCCGACCCCGCGGAGTTTGGAACCTGGTTCGGCGTTCGGATCGATGGTGAGTTTACTCCCGGAGCTCGGGTGGTCGGCACGATCACAACTCCGGGCTATGAACATCTGACCTTCGAGATGGTGATCGAAGAGATGGAAGAAGAGCGACTGTTTGCGTACCGCTGGCATCCCTATGCAATCGACCCGGATGTTGATTACTCCACAGAACCCATGACCCGGGTCGAAATAAGGCTGGAGGCTAGCGGCTCTTCTGCGACTCGGCTCAAAATCGTGGAGTCCGGCTTCGATCAAATCCCTGCCGCTCGTCGCGCCGAAGCATTCCGGATGAACGATGGTGGTTGGACGGAACAGCTAAAGAACATCGTGCGCCATGTCACCACGCAATAATCAACCTACGAGCGGAGATCGTAGCGCCAGGGTCTTTGCTGCACTGGGAGACGACACCAGGCTTCGAATCATCACCCACATGTGCAGCATGGGCCCGGCGTCGATCGTCAGTCTGACCCAAGGGTCCGGAGTTACGCGCCAGGCCGTCACCAAGCACCTGCGTATCCTCGAGGGAGCGGGACTCGTGCGAACGACCCGGGTGGGGCGGGAGACAAGCTGGCAACTCTTGCCAGAAGGCCTTGGCGCCGCACGTGCTAGCCTGGATCGGATCTCGGCCCAGTGGGACAACGCACTTCACCGCCTGAAGACCTTCATCGAGGATCAACCCACATGAAGGGAATCACCTCACGGTCATCCCGACGAAGACCGACTTACTCACCCAAAGGTTCAAGCCGAAACCCGCTTACAAGATTCCCCTGCCGATACTCAAAATGGGCGGTGGAATCCTTTGACACCACTTGTGAGATGCGCCCCTTGGAATCACGAGCCAGTCGAACGGGTGCGACTGTCAGGTCGCCTCCAGGCACCATGACATAGAAACGGACCTTGTTCGTTCCTTCGCTCAAATAGTCTGCGATCAACAGGAACTGGTTTATGTTCGAGCGGTGCCCCGCATCCCACCGCGTCTTGCAAAAATCGAGCATCAGCTGACTGTCGGCAAAATACTGATTGGCGAGGGTTGCAAAAGCTTCCTGGGGCGCGTTCAGAAAGAACTGAATGTTGCCCCGCGAATAGGCCCTGTCGTATTCGGTCTTCCCCTTGAAGTAATTCACCCACGCTTCGTTCCAGCTCTTCTCATCACCATCCCAAGAACCCATCTCCTTGAAGTTCTTCTTCGTTAAGGCCCAATCGATGCCGCGAGACTTCGGGGAGCGGAAAACAACGTGTCGACCAGACGCCTGGGCAAGCCCCTCAAACTTTCGCTCGAACAGCTCCGGGCGCGTTCCCCTGCCAACCGTATCCAACATATTGTGAGCCAGCTCATGGGCCAGGCAGATCAGGTAGACATCCGTCACACCAGGACGCGGAGCGTCAGCGGCAAAGCTGTTCTCCTTCCGTCCAAGAGGCAAATCAAAAATGTTCACCCCCGATCGGGAACGAATCTTCTGGCTCTTGAGCGCCGGTCCCAACCATCCCGCCACCGTGATCGTCTGAACATCCCAGGTAGAGGGTGGCATGGCCATCATCAGCCGATGCATGGCGACCAGGTGGTCAGGGGTTGCCGTGTTGTTATCGATGAACAACACACCAAGGTCGACGAGGAGCTTGCGATACCCCGCCTGAAATCCAAGAGCGTCGGCAACCCTCTTGCGATTCAGAATCGAATCGGGGAGTGAGTCCGAAACAACAACCCAGAACTGCCCGGCCAGCATCGGCAAGTGAGGCCAGGACTCCAGATTGAAACGTGATCTCCCAAGGAGTCCTGGATACTTTTTTGCCAGGAGGGAAAGTTGCTCGAAGAGCCGTTCCCGGGATGAGCTGGGAATCAGGCCACCGGAGAGATCAGCTTGCAACGATGCCAGCGCTCCAAAGACCTGGCCACGCACGTTCGCATCATCTCGAAGAACTTCTCCCAGATTCTGCTCGTATCGTTCCAGCAGGCTTTGAAACGAATCAAGCCGCGAGGAAGAACCAATCCCCTTCATGAAAAAGAGTCGGCCATTCTTGCCCCCGCTGATCAAATCAAGAACGCCGTCGCCATCCAAATCCGACAGCTCGGGGGTGGTGTCGTCGCCGTTCTCATCCCGGATGCTGAGGTTGGTCCCATCGGCTCCCTGGAACAATTGGCTTCTTCTCAACATCGGTTTTTGGCCCACACTCCTGCCCACCGCGGTGTTGCGATACAAGGAGACCGTTCCCCAGTTCACTCCCAACAAAAGATCCAGTCGCCCATCCTGATCAAAATCGAGGATGCGCGGATGGGAATTGTAAGCCAGGCTGATGTCAAAAAACGGCTCTCCTCGATGAAACCTCGGCGCCCCCGCTTTTCCTTCGTTGCGGTACAACATGAGCCTTCCACTGAAGGACCCGGTCAAAATATCAGGGAGCCCATCTCCATCCCAATCTGCGACATCGAATCGACCCTGGCAATTCTCCTGGACATGAAACGTCAGGCTATCCTCGGAGAACTTGGGGCTCTTGACGCTTCCGACGTTCTCATGAATCGCAATCTGGTTTCCTGAATGACATACGACAAGGTCAAGCAGGGCATTCCCGACAAGATTTTCCAGAACAAGCCCTGTGTAGGAACTTCCCCAGGAAAACCTCTCGCCAGCGAAAATCGGTTCCTTCTCCTGAAAGCGCGCTCCTTGAGTGCGAGTCCCGTCGACCCCATTGCGAAACAACCACAGTCGACCATCTCCACAAGCTGCGAGCAAATCAACATCACCGTCTGCATCCCAGTCGTAGCATCGTGTCGCCGCATGCACTCCAAGATCGATGGGCACTCCTTCGGATTCAAGAGGCACAGGGCTCTCGTAAGACATCGTAGGAATCGACCGGGTCGCGGCGTTCTCGGCAAGAAGCGGGATGCAAAAAAAGCCAAACACCATAAATGCTGAACAGAGTGATCTTGCAGAAAAAGAGATGCTCATCATCCTTCCTGCTCCTCACCACGACAATCCGTTCCTCCGCCAAGGGCTCGCTGCAGAGGACATTGCTCGGGATCAACTTCGCTCCCCGCGCGGTAGCCCTCAAGAAGGCTTCGTGATTGCTCGGCAAGCATCCGCCGAACCGAGCTACGGTTGCCTTTGATACGGGCAATCTTCATGGTTTCATAGCCGGTCGTCCCATGACGCATCCACGCGATCACGGCTGATTCCGCTCGCTTTTCCACCGGGATCCTCTGGGTTCGGGCGACCGTCCCGCTGCCAACCGGAGTGGCATGCTTGGTGACCGCATCGGCCAGTCGTTCGGCAACGTCAAAGTGATTCAATGCAAAATCGAGAAAAGCCAGGACCGCACCACGAAAGTCCTCCACATATTCGGCCTGTTTCCGATCCCTGCGGTTCGCATCTGCCTGGCGGCGTTTTGCGTAGGACTCTGTGGATCGCTCTGCCTCCAGCTCCGCACGCAACACCTCGATCCGATCAGCCGGTGCCCACACTCCGCGAGAGAACATCCGGCGACCCTTCTTTTCCTGCACGGTCCAGCTGGGTCCATCCGCCTTCACCCGACGGGTAAGAGCAGCATCTCCCGGCGGGAGCAATGCCCAACCTTGCGGAACCTTCATGACCTTACCCTCACTGCGAACGGATCGCTCATTCGGGCCTGGCGCAACGATTTTATTCTCTGCTGGCATTCTTCCATCCAGGACTCAAAGAAATGGTATTCATCCCTTTTTTCACAAGGGGAGCCGTCAGGAAGGTATTGGAACAGGCCCATCCACTAGTGGCAAGAGCGACCTTTCCAAGGCCACCGTCGAACGTTAAAGTACCGGTTGGATAATCCTGAAGACCCCCAACCCTGGAGTCAGACATTTGGATACATTTGATGCGATTTACGGACGCCGTGCCGTCAAACATTTCGACCCTCAGCACAAGCTCACCGATGAGGAGGTCAACAAGCTCCTCGAGGCCACGATCCAGGCTCCAACTTCATTCAACATCCAGCACTGGCGCTTCGTCGTGCTGAGCGACCCCGAGCTCCGAACCCAGATCCGAGCCAACGGCAATGATCAAGCCCAGATGACCGATGCATCCCTCCTCGTCCTGATGACGGCGGATGTCCATGCCTGGAAAAAAGATCCATCCAGATACTGGGTCAATGCACCCAAAGAGGTCGCGGACATGTTGGTCGGCTGGATGGGTCCGTTTCACGAGGGAAATGATCAGCTTCAACGAGACGAGGCCCAGCGCTCCATCGGCATCGCCATGCAAACTCTCATGCTTGCCGCCAGATCCATCGGCTACGAGTCCTGTCCGATGATCGGCTTCGATCACGATGCGGTGGCCAAGCTCATCCACCTTCCCGCAGATCATTGCATCGGCCCCATGGTGGCCATCGGCAAGGGCCTTCAGAAACCCTGGCCAAAACCGGGTCAACTATCGCTAAAGGAAGTGGTCGTCGCGAACAGATTCCCTCAATAGCGCTCACTTCGGTTGGACTCCTGACGGGTCATGAGCAGGAGAAGAAAAAGAACGAGGGAATCGTTTGAAAGAAGGTGAAATCGTGAAATGCAAAACACTGAATCGGCAACTACGAAATCCCCCCGGACTCCTCCTGGCATTGGCCTTCCTGATCTTCCCCGCCACCGCCCACGCCCAGCTTTACGATCACACGGCGAAAACTGACTTTGACATCATCACAACCGCCGACCCCAGTGCCTTCCTTTGTCTGGAATACTACGGGCTTGGCAGAAAGGAAATGCCCGACCTCAAGAGGAGAAACTCCCTGTTCAAATCAGACGTCTTCGTATTCACCGCATACTATAGCGACGGGACATCCATCGAGGTCGTCGTCAATCCTGAATTCAAGAACGTCGATGCCGCAAGAACGGAGGCTTTGCGATACACGAACAGGCTCGGTCAATTGCCGACAATCCTTCGCAAAGGAGTATCTCGAATGATCGTCCATGGCACTGGATACTCCGGCTTCGTCGGGGGAGACGGCGCCATGATTCTGTACTCGGACTACGCCACGAAGAAAATCGCGCACAATCATCTGGAAGAGTCGCTCTTCCATGAGTCCATTCATGCGGCGTTCCAAAAGGAGCAGTCCGGGCCCGGTTGGGCAGCAGCACAAGAGGCGGACGGTGCCTTTCTCACCCGATACGGCAAAGACAAACCGGCAAGTGAAGATCTGGCCGAGACGGCACTCTTTGCCTACAGCATCCTTCACCATCCAGGTCGCATTCCCGTAGCCGACGAAGAAAAGATCAAAGCCACGATTCCGAACCGGATCGAGTACGTGAGAAACCTCCTTCCGCCGGACCAACCGATCTTCTTCTCGGTCAAAGAGGCCTATCAATGTGATGGCTCGGCCAAGGTCTCCCTTTCCAACCCATCGCTCCCGGACGATTCCGGTCAGCTCCCGACCGACAACCGGACATCATCCGATCCAGACAGCCCGGTTTACCAGTGGTTCGACAGCGACATCATGTCGAATGTTCTTCTTCACATCTATGACAGAGATGAAGACAAGGTCTCTTCATTCCTTATGTCCTGGAAGAACATCGACTATACCGGCCCTGAGTTGATCAAGGCTACCGCGACGGAATTCGGATTGGACAAGGCAGCTCTCAAGACAGAAATCGAAAAATGGCGCGGATCTGATTTTTGACAACAAGGCGACATCAGACACCTGTTGAATAGCAATGCCACTTCTCGTACTCAATGAGGAAGAACCCGGCTAGCCTCTGAAGATCTTTTGCAGGAACCCTACCTTGCGCTGGTAGGCAAACACGGGATGAAGGCCGTGGCGTCGCACGACCGTGTTCGGGCCGTAGCGGCCCCACGAAAAACCATCCCCCGGTTGCGCCGAACGGAGATCAATGATCTGAAAGGACGGATCCAGCGCCGACGCAAATTCCCGCAGAACCGAATCAGAAGATTCAACGCAGGCCTCAAAAGTGCTGACTCCCGGGTTGGTCCGCCAGACGTTTTGGATTCGATCCTCGTGAACGTCGTTGATCAGGCTCTCGTGGGGAGGTTGACAGGCCTTGAACAGCTCGACGAGAAACTCCGAAAGATCTCTTGACTGGTACAGGATGACCGGAGCATCGTGGCAAGCGAACCAGATGGGACCGAAGGTGGTGGATTCCGGAGTGAGGTCAACAACCCAGAAGTTTCCAAAACCATCCGCGGCGATCGGAACGCCGTGGGGGAAGACCCTCTTCAGTTCGAATTCCAAGTCGCTACCGGTGAAATCCACCTGATCGGCAACGGCCCCCTCGAATCCTCGGGTCAAAAGTAGCAACTCCCTGACCTCTTCGGGGAGAGTGCAGGGTAGGGAATCCTCGAACTCCTTGAGGCCGATCTCCCCGAGGCCCGGAAGCAGCGACACCTCGATCTCATCCCCATCTTCGTCGATCAAAGACCGGGATTTCGCTTCCCGAAGGATCTGAATTGGTTTCATGATTGCAAGCTCCGCCTGAACCTGTGTTCCCATCTCCGACTCTTGACGTCTTTCGACTACTCGGGAATCTGCACCACGCACGTGGATCGGGTGAGAAGTTCTCCCGACTGATCATCGAAAAGATCAACTTTGAGGGTCAGGTCACAATTCTTGTCGAGACCGGCGGGGAGACGTACGCGAACCATTCGCATCCGCGAAGCCCCGACCGGGAACGACCGGTTCACCACCAAAAAGTTGTCGATAGACGATCCGTTGCAGTTCTCCACGCTGAACTCGGCCCGGATCTCGACCGCTTGATCAAGATTGTTTCGAGCATTGGCCGTCAATTCGACCCGGCCAGCGGGGCTCGTGGGGGTGACACAAGTCATGTCGAGGCTGACGACCTTGAGGGGGACATTCGCGGCAACGCTGGCGATCTGTTCCGTCATCAGGCTCGTGGCGGCGACTCGCAACGTCCAGGTTCCCGGCTCCGGATTGTTCACGAGAATTTGCTCGAGGTTGTTCAGGGAATCGACGCCTCGGGTTGAAGCAACGATGTCCGCTGGGACGATGGGGTCGATTCCGGTGAGTGTTGCATCATAGGGCTCGTGCGGAAGAGGATCGAGGATCCACGGGCGGTGCACCGTCTGGGAGGGAGATTCAAGGACGAGATCAAGGTCATTCATGAGCTTGGGAATCGTGATGTCCTCTGCGGGGTTTCCGGGGAGATCGTCCCAGGCAAGAGTCACTCGCAAGGTCGCCTGATCCTGGGGGACCTGGATCTTGAGGGTGCGATCGAGTCCGGTCCCCAGAGCGGTCAGCTCCCGGATCCGGCGCTGACCGATGAGATTTGATGCGGCCTCGGCATTGATGAGGCCGTATCCGGTCGCATAGTCTGGACCCCGATGATAGAAGACCGGAACCCCGGTATCCGGGTTGTTGTCTTCGGAAGGTGACGGGTTGGTGTGGATGAGATCCCCGGCGGTCTGGGCGAGAATCGCCTTGATGCTCGACGGACAGGGAGGGTTCACGTCGAGGTCGACACCGAACACCCTGGCGTACTTTTGAAAGAGGAGGGCAATGGCACCGGAGGCGGATGGGGTTGCCATGGAGGTTCCGCACCAGGCCATATAGGTATCCCCGGGAAAAGGCGCGATGATACCTCCCGATACCGCGCATCCCGGAGCCATGACGTCTGGTTTGGTCCGTCCGTCAAACGTCGGGCCCATGGCGCTGAAGCTGGCTCTCGAGTCATCTTCCTTGTTCGTCGCGCCAACCGAAATGGTGTTCTTCGCCGAAGTGAAGACGGCGAAATAACCGACGAGGTTGCCGTACTGACGGAACGTTCCGTTGTTTCCAGCCCCGAAGACGATCGTTATCTCTCGGCCCGCCGACCCCAGAACCATCTGGTCGAGGAGGAGAGCTCTTGCGTCATACTCCATGCATACCGATTGTACGATCGAGTTACTCGAGATGTCGGCTCCGTAGGTGGAGATGGCTTCCTGGTAGTCGGGCAGGTTCACTCCCACCCCATAGGAGATCAGCTCGCACCTTGGCGCCATGCCACGCAATTGAAAGGGTGTGCCTCCCACGGTCTCGGACAGTGCGCCGCTCCCACCGATGATTCCACCGACGTGGGTTCCGTGATCACCGGTACCCGAGGTTCGAAGGAGCCTTCCCGCAAAGTCATCGTGCTCCGGGTCAATACCCGTGTCAAAGACCGCCACCTGGACATCTCGTCCGCTCAAATTGTATTGAACGACCTGGCCAAGAATCTGGGCATTCTGCAAGACGTCAACGTGCATGGACTCGCGCCCGATGTGAACGATGGGCTCGATGAGCTGATTGCCGGGCTCGATCCACATGACCTCTTCTTCACGAGCCAGGGTGAGAAGGTCAGAAGGCTTGACGACGGCCTCGTAAAAACCATTACCAAATGCTTTGGCCCGGGGATCGAACCGGCGAATCATCCGTTCTCCGCTCCGCGCGGCGACGTCGAAATGAAAGACCACGTGAATCGCAATGGAATCCGGTGTGACGCGAATCCGGTCGGGGAATATCTTCGGGTCCTGAAGGAGTGGGTGAACCTTGTCCCGGGGTGGGAGAAGACAGACCGAGCGAAGAAGCTTCATGTCGGGTGTGAGGTCAACGGGGATCGAGGCAAACCATCCTCGTTCCCGGATGGGAAGCAGGAGGCTTATTCCCGATCCCTCCAATCGTAGCCGGGTCTCACGTGTCATCGGAGCACGAAGTTGAAGGACAACGTGCATCCGCTTCTTGCCGGTCACCGACTTCTTTTCGAGATCGAGCACATCCTTGAGCCTGGCACCGATTCCCTCGGCTGGGACAAGAGACCGGGTCCGGAAGCGGAGAGCCGGTGCGTCACTTGACGCGGGCTCGGCCGGCGGTTGGGAGGCTGCGGGCATATTCGAGAAAAAAAACAGGGCCGCTGAAAGAAGAGTGAAGAGAAGAGGCGTTCGGGGGACGGTCATGACAAACACTCCTTTATGGTTGCGCGAAACCGGATGCTCCAGTGTCGCCGGGAGCGAGGCATCCGTCAACCTGGAACCAACCGACCCACGAGTCATGCCGACGGTATGCCTACTCTGTCGCCGGATCAAAGAGATGAACCTGGAGCTCATGTTTGTCCATCAGCAAGGAATGAGCGTCAAAAAAAGATTGAATCAAGGCTCTTGGAGACTGGCGACCGGACTGGGCAATGCAAAAACTATCCGCAGTGACCTCGATCCTGGTGTCGTTGTCGGCAACGTGGATGGAACAGTAGGTGAGGTCTTTATCGTAATTGACCTCGATGTCATCCGAGTCAAGGTCCTCGATCTGATCGATGATCTTCTCGATGTTCAAGGTCTGGCCCGATCCAAACTCAAGCCGGTCGAACTTCCCTTCAAAGACGGTGTCAAACGCGTCCGAAAACACCTGGTCGGGCTGGCGAATATTCCCGATCTGACGGCGAAGGATTGCTTCTGACGGGTCCTCCGGATTGAGGGAGACGGTCACTTCAAAGTCAAAGTAGGGGGTGATGATGGATCCGGAGCCTTCGTCCATCGATACCGTGATGTCCCGTCGCTTGAGCTTGAAGACCTTTTTCAGATCGTCGAAAACCTGATCGATCTCCTCTTCCACATCTTTCGTTGCGATTTCAGTCACGAACGATACGGTGAAGTCGCTAATACGGTCCGGAACAAAATGCCCCTTCTTGAATCCCGACAACTTGCGAACGGATAGGTGCTCATCATTCAGGAGGCGAACGTATTTGAGTTGCTTTTGCATCGAATCTACAGGAGTCGTCTTCTGAGGCAAGATCGACCCCAGGTCGGCGATCAGAAAGTCACTGCTGGCAGAACCGTAAAACCAGGGCGTTTGGGTTTGATTCCCGGTACACAACCTGCGAACTGATCGAGGCACTTCATCCTCGAGAAATTTCTGCAGCGACGAAGAAGTGAGCAGGGTCTTTTTCTCGAGCGCGATGGTAGCCTCCCCGGTGAGCGCCCGAATCAGATGATAGGTCCAGATACCGTGTCCCAGGGAAGCATGGCGTCGAGATTCTTCCCCGGGCGCACAGGCTGCAAAGCACAGGCGGTGTTCCGACTCCTGGAAGAATTGATCCAGCTCATCTCCGGCAAAGTCCGCGCAAGTCCCCGTCGCTGCGAGGAGCCCCGGCTGGCATGAATCGAGAAAGAGAGCGACCTTGCAACAGGAGGAGCTCCGAAGTTGATCGAAGAGCCACTCGACCCGAATGCTTGTGTTTGCGAGATCATCGTGAAGCGTATCGTGACAGGCGATGAAATTGCCACCCGCCTGGGAGAAACCATGCCCTGCGAGGAACAGAAAAAGTAAATCGCCGGCATCAAGGCCCTGGATCCACTTCGGTACTTTGGACTCGATCGTCGTTTTCGTTGCGTTGCCATCGATCAGGATCAACTGATCACCGCCCTCGAAGCCGTGTTGTTCCAGGGCGCTCGCAAATTCGATCGCGTCGGCGGCAGCATGGTCCACGGAATGAATCCGCGGATCGGTGTACCGTTCGACGGCGATGCAAATCACGACTTTCCGCATTTCTTGCTCCCGTTGTGTTCAGCCGATGCGGCCTGTC
>JAJDCM010000176.1 GCA_029260825.1 Planctomycetota bacterium
CTGGCCTGGCGTTTTTGACAGCCAAGGAGAGATCTTTCAAGTTGCACTCCATGGCTTTTTTGATCCACGCTTTCTCGGTGGCAGATTCCGCAACGCGGACTATGAGCCTTAGCTGAACCGAAATGACTTGCCCTCGGCAGAAAGCACTTTATCAACGGACTGTCTAGGGAGCAGCCCGTTGAGAGTTGTCCAAGGACTCAATTCCAGGGATCATTCCCATCTTTCTTGTGTTCGAATCTCCAGATGCCTCGTGATCGGTTAGTTACCCACACGAAATCGTGAAGCGCCGTAAAAAGATCTCTCTCGATTTTTCTCTTCTCAATTCTTCCGCTCCCGGCGCGTCTCAAGTGGGCCGAATCATCAAGCGCCGCCAGTCCGAATTCGATTCGGAACTGGCACAAAGAGAATGATATCGCTCGGGGGAGGGTCTCCCGAGGAACAGGCTCGTTGGACACCAGACACAGGGGAATTCTTCATGAAGCATCTTCGTCTCACAGCGATTCTCGTAGTACTCGCCGGTTCAGGCTTTCTTTCTATGGCCTTCCAAGCGGACCACGCCTCCGCCACAGGCAGCTCAGTTAGCGGTAGTGGCACTACCGGTCGAATTCCTAAGTTCATCGGAGCAAGCTGCGTCGAAAACTCCATCCTTCGAGAACAAGAGTTCGGAACAGGAACCAACATGGGCGTCGGGAGCGTACATCGATTAGTAAAGCTACTAGTCGCCGGAGGGCGTTTCGCCGTGAACGGGATGGAGGACGGCCCCTTTGGAATCCTCATTGCCAACCAAAACGGACCGGGTCCCATCGTTACATTTAGCAAAGACAGTGGGACCGACATAAAATTTACAATCGACAACAATGGCAACGTGGGTATCGGGACGACGATGCCCGAAAGAAAACTCCATCTGAACGAGGGTGCATTTCACATCAGCAAGCTCTCGAGTGTTCGAGAGGTCGATTTCGATATTGGTGTTGCGTGCGGAGACGGAGCCATTGAATTCAATGTTCAAAACGACACGAACGCCCTGCGGATCAGTACAGACGCAGACAACGGGAGAAAGGGCTACGTTGGCTTCGGTTCAGGGGTCATTCCAATCCATCCGATCCACATGAGAAGCGGTGCTCACTGCACAGCTGGCGGAACCTGGACGAATGCCTCCTCACGAGAACTGAAAGACAACATCCGTGACCTGAGCCTTGACGAAGCCATCGATTCCCTGGGGAATCTCGCGCCGAAGAAGTTCACCTACAAAGCGGACAAGACCGAAGAATACGTGGGTTTCATTGCAGAGGAGGTTCCTGACCTCGTGGCAACGAAAGACCGCAAGGGCCTCGCTTCGATGGATATCGTCGGCGTCCTAACAAAGGTTGTTCAGGCACAGCAAGAGGAACTCGGGCTTCTCAAAATTCGGCTCGCGTCGCTCGAGAAGAGCCACATTTCCGAATAGATGGTTCGAACAACGGGGAGCTGGAGTCATCGCTCCGGCTCCCAGCCAATTCTGTCCGCATCAGTAAACTTACAAAGCGTGACATCGACAAACCTACGACTTCCCCAGAATCTCCCCGTAAGCCATCTGATCCTCATACATGCGCAAAAAGACCTTATGCTTCTTTTCGTGATACTCCTTCACCTTGCCCCGCTCGGGCTCAATCACCTTCTCGACCCGGCTCATTGCACCCATCGCTGAAATAAGATCGGGCTGATCGCCTGCCGCGACCGCGCCGAGCATTGCCGAACCCAAAAGAACTGCTTCCGGTTCCGATGGGAGCAAGACATCGCACCCGGTTATGTTGGCGTGCTCTCGCAAGAAGACCGGATTCTTGGTCCCTCCGCCGCAAGCAAAGATGCTGGAAATGCTATAGCCACCACGGGTCATCTCTTCCAAGATGTGCCGGGTTCCGTGAGCGATTGCCTGGATGGTTGCAAGATAGAGAACCGCCAGAGAATCAATCGTATCGGTAAGCTTGAGCCCACTCACCATTCCACGAAGATTGGGGTTTGCCCTCGGAGATCGGTTGCCATGAAAGTAGGGAAGAACGTGCACCTCCTCGGTGAGAAGGGCCTGGAAACTCTTTCCCGAAGCCAGCTCATCAAGCCGGTCATTGAGCAGGTCATAGACCGTTCCCCCTCTCTCCTTGGCCTCGGCAACAAGCTCTCTTCCACGCACATGAGAAAAAATGACGTGGTCGATGAGGGCACCGGTTGCCGATTGCCCCCCTTCGGTGAGCCAGAGCCCGGGAACCATCGCCGAATAGTAAGGCCCCCAAACCCCCGGAACGTTCCGCGGACTCCTGGACACCGCCATATGACAGCTTGACGTCCCGCCGATCAGGGCCAGTCTCTCGCCAAGAGTCTCGTCGGTTGGCAAGACACCGTTGATCGGGGCGCCCACGAGTCCAATCCCACCGGCGTGAGCATCGATGATCGACACCGATACGGGTGTCCCGGGCAAGAGACCAAGATCATCGGCGGCCTCCCTGGTGAGCCCACTTCCAACCGCTTCTCCCATGGGACGCACTCTCCTGCCGATTCGCAAGAACCCATTCTCACAAAGATCGGAGAGTCCGGCTTCCAGGAAGAAGCTTTCATCCCACCGGTCTTCATGACCAACGTAGGTCCATTTGCAAACCGTGGTACAGAGCGAACGCACATCCACCCCGGTTGCTCGATAAACCATGAAATCCGGTAGATCGAGAAACAAAGCACTACGCTTCCACGTTTCTGGAAGGTTCTCCTTCAACCACAAGAGCTTTGGGCTTTGCATCTCGGGAGACATCACCCCACCGACAGACTCAAGAACCCGGTGCCCGGTCAGATTGATTCGATCCGCCTGCTCCACCGCACGGTGATCCATCCACACGATCACGTTTTGCTCGTCCTCCCCGCTCGGGCTCACCGTTACCGGAGAATCCGCCTCGTCCAGAGCAACAAGAGAACAGGTTCCGTCAAATCCAATCCCCCGGATCGAAGAAGGAGAGACATCCGCCTCCAGAACAACAAGCTTCACAACCTTGCAACAAGCTGCCCAGATATCCGAACTTGATTGCTCGACGAAGTCCTCTTGCGGTCGCCAGATCTTGATCTCATGAGATGCCTGGCCAAGCCGTTTCCCGGATGGATCAAAGAGTCCGGCACGAACGCTTCCCGTTCCCACATCGACGCCGAGGTAGCAGGGATCCGTCATCGACTAGACCCTCCCAAGAATCCGCACCTTGAAACCAAGCTCCCGAGAAAGGGCCGCCATCTCCGAAAAAATGTCACCGTAGGCGACCGCGATGTGATTCGACATGTAGTGAGCCATGATCGTCTCTCGAGAAGCAAAGAGATCGGCCGCCATGAAAGGCCATTGCCGTGTCGTTCCCTGCCACCAGGCTTCCCGCTTTTCCTCCGGGAGCTTCACCACCTCTCCCTTCCCGATGTCCATCCAGAGTTCTTCGCCAAGGATGTACGCCCTAGCCCAGGTGATTTCGCCAGGTAGACTCTCCCCGGCAAACGTACCCCCGGCATGGGGAAAATACTGCTTGGGTTGACGGTAGGAGTGGACGCCACTCAAGCTTTCCGGGTCGTGATTGAACGCAAACCCGCCACAAGAACCGGAATTCAAGAGCACCCAAAGAAACCTTCCGTCATGCTCTCCTCCCCATCGCACATCGTGGAACATCACCGCCTGATGAAGCCCCTTCCTCTTCAAGAGTCGCTTCATCAGCTCCATCGGAACGAGGTTTCCCTGATCGGCTTCAGTAGCCGTGGCAATCGTATCTCCGTTGGACTCGGGCCGGCACACCGAATTGAAGAGCCCCTCCGCAAAATCAGAAGGAGGCCGAAGAGGAAGAAGTCCGAGCTGATATTGCCAGCCCAGGCAATCCGCCTTGAATTCAGTGAGAAGGTCGGCAACGGCAAGATAGTCCCGAAGCTGCTCTTTCGTGGAATCCGCGGAAAAATCCTCGGCTTCGGGCGCGCCGTAATGGAAGGTGACTCCCTTGTCGTTCACATACTTGAAGGCATCATCAATACGCTTCTGGTCGATCGATTTTCCTCGCTCGAGGATCCAGGCCTGGTCAACCTTGTGTTCGGTGAACCCCACGGGATAAAGAAGACGAGATCCGAAGTAACCGTTGATCATCCCCATCGAGGTATCCCCCAGCATGAGCATGAGCACACGTCGCCTTCGAATCTCCTCGGCTACCGAGTTCGCGATGGCAGACGCATCGCTCGAGATCGCCGCTTCAAAAGAGATTTCGTCCTCCGGGTAATCAATATTACCCGAGGAACACCACTGGGAAAGATTCTCCATGAACCGCTCATCCCTGCACCAATCTTCGACGTCGGTCCAGACTCGAGAAAACTCCCGGCCCACACTTGCGAGACATGCCCCCGTATTCAAAAGACCGACCAGTCCTGGCCACTTGCCGGAGAAGTTGCTAGCAAGCAAAAGCGGGTTGTCCTTCCCCACGACTCCATCGGTGGTGTGGGGACCATAAAACCAATGCACACACATTCCGATCAGGGGATCATCGATGGGAGTAAGCTTCTCGATCGCTTCATGCGGTTTGGTGAGAAACCCCTCGACCCGATAAGGAACCTTTCCCAGCTCTCTCAGAGCCCTCTCCATCTGGAGAGTGGCTTCCGTGATGCTCGGCCTGGCCGATTCATTGGGTTTTGTGCGGTAATCACCGGGCCAAAACAGGGCAATTCGCTGAGACATGGCGGGCAGGCTCCCCCTGGCAAACAATTCGTCCGATGCCCGCGATCACACGCCGAGCAGGGCTCGAGAATAAGGAATGAGGGATCCCGATTCAACGCCATGCTACTTTTGGCTCGGATCAACCCCCATCACATCAAAGAGGGTCACCCTCACCGCCCCCTCGGGACGATAGCTCAAGACGATCTCGGCGCTCCCGTCGCCGTCAAAATCGCCGGTCTCAAAGCCGGTGAACTCCATCTTCTCCCGATCAGAGAGAGCAACGCTCCCGTCCGGATTTCGACCCCGTGTCAGAGCGGCAACCCGACGCTCGGCCAGCCCTCCCATCCACAGAAGTACGTCTTCCAGTTCCCAGGTGCTTCTCTTGTCCTCGAACAGGATCTCTCGAAGAGATTCATCTCCATCGCCGTCCGACTCATCCGCCGAGCCTGTGCTTCGAAACACATCGATTCGATCCGCATCCTCCGATAGAAGCGCCAGATCTTCTTTCCCGTCTCCATCAAAATCCCCACCCAGCTGCTTTCGAAACTTCTTTCCCATGTATTCAATCCGCTGAACGAGGGCTTGAGGGTCTTTCAAGATGCTGAGAATCGGAGGAAACCGGAGCGCGGTTTCCTTCTTCCACGTAGGAGCCTTGTCAAACTCCCGGCCGTTCGTATTGCGATAGCCCGCCGCCGAGAAAGAAAGATCCCAGCTGCTGACGAACCCAAGAACAAAGGTGGTCACCGAAGGGACTTCAACCTTGATCAGAAGGAGGTCGGGTCGGGTGTCCTTATCCAGATGAAGAAGAGTAAGCGCCGTTACATCCTCCACCGACCGAAGAATGAACGAAGGTTTCGTGAACTGGGGCCCGGCCTTGGTTCCGTGGAAGATCCAGATCTTTCTTCGATGAGCGATTACATAATCCAGAATCCCATCATCATCCAGATCCCGGCTCTCGAAACTCCGTCGATCTCCCATCGAAGCGATCTGGCCCGGAGCGATCGCGGACTTCGGGGTGGTGTCCCGAAAGATCGAAAGATCGAGGGAAACATCCGGCTTTCCAGGAATCGATCCGTCCTCGCGCTGGAGGTGCCAGGACCGGATATCGTCCTGTCGAATCTGCAGGTCGAGCCGACCATCTCCGTTGACGTCTTTGGTGGTGAGGTTCGGGATGGAAAAGTCGCTGCGTAAGCTCTTGTTCAGGGAAGACATTCCTCGACTGGACTGAGAATTCAGACGGACCGCCGCCTTCGCCACCCGACGGAAACGCGGAAGACCCAATCCGTCTTTCTCCTCCGATTCGTCCGGTCCTTGATTCAACCAGAGCTCACAAAAGCCCGGGGTCGGAACCACGATATCCGGCCGGCCATCCTCGTTGACATCCTGCACGATATTGGAGCGAATGGGCCCACCAACCCGCAAGTTGAACCGAGCGCGGGAAGTCAAGAGATGCCCTTTCCCGGAAAAATCCCCCCGGTCATCCGGACGAAACACTCGCAACCCGCCCGGCGACAACACGAGCAACTGCTTCTTTGCCCCCTCGAAAAAAGAGCCGGTTGCGATGAGCGATCGTTCCGGGTCAGCAAGCTGAAGCTTCCCCCTGGGCGCCGGATCAAGACTGGCTCCCGAGGTCCCGTGATAAGAAAGAACCCGCCCATCTTTCGCAAACACGACGAGCTCGTCCCTTCCGTCCCCATCAAAGTCAGCCACCATGTGATCCGAGATCGGATAATCCGGAATCAACGAGGTGCCTCTCTTCATCCCACCCACCGTCTGAGCTAGCCCAGCGTGGGTAAGAAGCAAAACAACAAGGAGCCCAAGAGCTCTGTAGCCGCTCACCATGTTCATCCTCATCGAAACCTCACGTGTAACACCTGATGATCTTCCAGCACCAAAAACTCACGGTTCTTTGAGACTTCGACATCGGGAAGCTCAACGTTTGCCTCTTCATCGATGTTCAGTTCCCAGAGGGGTCGATCCACAAGAGAGAGTTCCCCCTTCCTTTGACGAATCATGAACACCGAGAGATGATCCTTCGAAGTCCGAAGCAACAGCTCGGCAACACCATCTCCGGTCACATCTCCAAGAAAGTGAGTCGTTTTCGTATCTCCTTCGGGACTCATCTGAATGCTATGGATGAAATCGGGCCTCCTGGAAAAGACTTCGCCCCGCTTACTCTTTTCTCCCCTCTTTCCCTGATTGAGATAGACTGAAATCTCTCCGCTGACCGAATCAGAAGAAGAGTTTCGGAGCTGCTCGATCAGATCGGTTCGAAGCGTCACGATCAGAAGATCTTTTGCACCGTCACCATCCACGTCCGGAAAGCTGGGAGGTGCGACGATGCCCGTCAACACAAGCAATTGATCGGGACGACCCTTCTCCCCGAAAAGTCCTTTTTCTGGAGAATTCCGAAAAATGAGAACCTGGGTGCGTAGGTTCTTCTTGCTCTTATCTCCGGCAAAGATGACGCAATCCGCCCGGCCGTCTTGATTGAAATCCACCGCGTGACTGCTGTAGGAAATGTCCAGAGTCCTCTCTTGATTGAGAGGCACCGGACTGAGGAGACTCTCTCCGGGTAACTCATTATATTGGCCCTCCTGACTGAGCGGCCACACATGAAGACGGGTCGTTGTCTGTGCCAGAAGATCAAGGTCTCCGTCAGCGTCCCAGTCCAGAAAAAAGGGAGCCGGAACGACATCCTCAATTCGCACAAGATTCCGGGTTGCTTCATCCTGTCGCCCGGGCAACCCGAGCATCAACTCGAACCGTCCTTGGCCACCCCCCGTTTGTACCGGGCCTTTTCCCCCCGCACGAAACCCAGCCCGACGATCCTCGGGGATCTGAATCGTACTGACAGCTTGAAAGAACGCCCCCGCCTCCGCACTTCGTCCTTGAACGGCGATCCGATACCCTCCCGTCTCGGGAAGCATCAGGTCATCAAGACCATCCCCGTTCACGTCTCTTGCCGCATCCCAGAAGAAGACTTCATCCACATCCGGGACCTGCCAGAGAAGTTCGGCAGAAAAAAGTTTCTTGAACCTCTCTTTCTCCGAACCCTTCGGTCGCCACACAAAGACTCCTCGGGGCGAAAACAGCACAACTTCCCGGCCGGCGTCCTCATGAACATCAGCAATAGAAAACGCTACAACATCCGGAGTCAGGCTGAGCGTATGGTCAGGAGCCTGACGAAAACATTCCCGCACAGACTTTGAACCTTGCAGCCGATGATGAATACGAAGACTTCGACCATTCGTTTTCAGATCGAGGGCCGAGATCACAAGGTCGACGTTCCCGTCTCCTGAAACATCGCGCAAGACCGCCTCGGCCACTTCCACATCTGGAGACAGCTGAATTCTTGTTACCCGCCCCAGGCGACTCTGTGCCCTCCCCGTCTCGGAAGCAGAGGTCAGCAGGAAAAGAAAGATCAGGATCGAAAGTCGATTCATGGCTTTGACCTCTCCTGCTCCGAGACCGCTACCTCGGCCAAACGGTCCGAATCTCCTCCACCAAACGTGATGAACCACAGGAGACGCACCTTCCAGGCTGCCTCGGTGGACTCGACTCCAAACAGCCCCAACAGGAGGGAGAGCTGACTCCGATCCGGGTCATTCGAGTAGGAGAAGATCAGAGGAATGGTGAAATCTGAAAGCTCCTGGGCACGGCTCGAAACCACCGCCGAAATCTGATGCTTCTCCCCCTCCCGGTACAGGGTCAAGAGAAGCTCGGCCTTCTCGTCCGCCGCCCGAATTTCGTCAAGAAGAGCCTGGGGGTCGTCAATGCTTCGATCATCAACGTGGGAGATGAGATCTCCAAACCGAATCCCGGCCATTCGAAAAGGACTCGACAGAGAAAGACCGACCACCACCGCCCCCGCTCCCGGCGCAAGGCCAACTCGCCGGGATTCGACTTCGGTAGGGGTTCGCACGACAACTCCAACTCGTTGCTCCTCCCGGATCCGCTCCACCTCTTCCCGATCAGGAAGACGAAGCCGATCCGTGATGGCAAGCTCGGTTTCATGCTCCACCCCGCCCCGGTCATAGACAACCCGAAGCTTTTTCCCGGCCCCCGATTCCAGCTCAAGCTTTCGCCACTGACTCTTCCACGCAAGAGCAATCGGTTCCTTCCCCGAGGGAATCACCTCGAGCAGGACATCCCCGACCGCCAATCCAGCGGCCATCGCCGGAGAATTCTCGACAATCCGGTCGACGATCAGCCCTTCCGGATCACCCACGAGCTGGTCCAGGGTCTTTCGAGCATCCTCGACATAAATCCCGGTGAACCCGCCCCGGGGCAGTTTCTCTCGCAACGCCTCGTCATCCGGTTCGACGAAGGCTTCAAGAGGCTCCTCCAGATCGCGCAAGGGGGGCGATTCGATGGGAATAGAACTACAGCCGAAGACCAGGAGCGAGCTGATCAAGATAATTAGCCATCTCAAGAAACCGACCTCCTCCAAAGTACAGCCACGGAAAGAACGATCGGGGCCAAGATCCATCCGAGCGGAACCCAGATCTCGGTACCCGCATAGTCAAACACCGCATTACTTGCCCCCTGGGCGAGGTCTGCATACACACGCAGGAACGACGTGTCTCCCAGCGGCGTCGGTAAGTAGGCGGTGGGAAGCCATTTTTCGACCTCAAATGAACGTGCGATCGTCCGGGACAAATCGAGAGCCAGGAGTCCTCCCAGGCAAAGCCCAAGAGCCGAAGCAGCCCCCCTGGTTACCGAGCCAAAAAGAAAACCAAGAGCTGCCAGCGACAGAAGCGGAAGGATCGGAGAAAACACCGCTCGTCGAAGCTCTGGCCACAGCTCCTCGGCCGGAACAAGAGGAAACTCCTCACCGTTTGGAAGGATCTCGACCACTCCGGAAAAATCAAGCACCGATGCCGATGCCAGAAAAGAGGCACCTGAAAGGAGGGCGTAACTCAAAAGGGCAAAGAAGAGAACCGAGAGCACCTTGCCGACAACGAATTGAAGCCTGCCGATCGGAAGCAACATGAGATTCCGCCAGGTTCCTCGGGTCAACTCGCCGGAAATCGATTGGCTCGCAAGAGCCGCAAGAATGAGAGCACAAAAAGGAAGCGACGCCTGCAAACCCACAGCCACCCCCTCAAAGGCCGTCATGCTCGTGGCGCTGAAGAGGGATTCGCTTCCCACGTCAGCCGCGTCAGTAGCACTTGCTGCTCTTCGCCTCAAGATGGCAAAAACCGCCAGGAGTGCTGGCAACGAAATCAAGAGAGCCCGACCCAAGGTGAACGCCCGGCGCACGTCATGGGAAAAGGCCCGGAAAATCGGTTGTCTGGGTGCCAGGCGGGCGGGCGGTGTGTCGCGCAAGTCGGAAGCTACCGGGGATTGCGCTTCCCGACCACCTGAAGGAGCCACGGAAGGCTCGACGAATCGAAGATAGATCTCCTCGAGGGTTCTTTCCTTCGGAGCAAACAGCTTCACTCCAAGGCCCGCCCCGACCACCTTGCGCATACCGTCGGCGGGGGAGACCTGGTTCATGTTGAGCATCAAGCCCTCGCCGGCGACGGAGCACTGAACCCCCGCCTCGGAAAGAACCGATCGAGCCTTCAAATCATCATCCGTCTGAAGAAGATAACGATCACTCTCGACACCGATGAGCTTCTTCGTTTCCTCCTCGATGAGAAGGGATCCTTCTTTCAGGACCCCGATCCGGTTGCACAACGCCGCCACGTCGGTCAGTTGATGGCTCGAGAGCAAAACCGTCATGCCTTCATCGGTGGTGAGCTCCTTGATCAAGCGTTTCATATCCGAAAGTCCTTCCGGATCGAGACCGTTTCCAGGTTCGTCCAGAAGAAGATAGGAGGGTCGGCCGATCAGCGCCATCCCGATTCCCAGACGTTGTTTCATGCCGTGGGAATAGGAGCGCACCGGTTTTCTCCCGACCTGGGAGAGGCCCACGTGGGAAAGCAGGCGACCCGCTTCGTACCGGGTGTTTTTTCCCGGTTCGCCGGAAAGCTGAAGGAGAGTTCGCAGGTTGCGCTCACCGCTCCAGGAATCGTAAAAACCCGGAACTTCGATCAAGCCCCCCATCCGAGCCCGAGCCTCCCGGGGATGACGATGAGCATCGAACCCGTCAACCTCGACCCTCCCTCGATTCGGGCGGAGCAGCCCAAGAGCAATGCGCATCAGGGTGGTCTTTCCCGCCCCATTATGCCCGATAAAGCCGTAGCAATCCCCCGAACGCACATGCAACGAAACATCGTTGAGGGCAACCTGATCCGAAAAGCGCTGGCTAAGCGAGATGAGTCGTAGGGACATGGTCACCAATGTGCATCGCGAAAACCTTGAGTCAAGTGGAGCTTTTGAATCTACGCAGCAAGGGCCAATACGTTACGAGGTCTCGCCCATTCCAAGGTATGGGGGAAAGAAACCCAAAATTTGACCAGGATTTGCCCCCGACTCGATTCCCGTCCCGAATTCCGGTTACACTGCTGACTCACTCATCCGGCAGCTCCAGCTACGAGGATCCGATGGCCCAAGTCACTTCTGAAATCACCCGACTCAAGCAAGTTCTCGTTCATGAACCCGGTCCGGAAGTGGACCGGATGGTTCCGGAGATGATGGAGGAGCTTCTCTTCGACGACATCATCTTCGGCGACGAGGCCCGAAACGAACACGCCATCTTTCGAGGCGTGATGGAAACCCTGGGGATCGAGATCCTGGAGTCCCGAGACCTCTTGCAGGATGTCCTGGAGAACCCGGAGGCGACATCCTGGCTCCTTGATATCCTCGTTGGAAGCCCCGCCGGGAACCTCAAGACGCGCATGGAATCCATGCCCCCCAAGGACTTGGCCAACATGCTCATCACCGGGCTTCGACATCACCCGGAGCAGGGAGACCTCGATGCGGACAGTCTCTTTGAGATCTCCCCCGTCCCGAACTGGTGCTTCCAGCGGGACCCCCAGGTCATTCTTGGCAACGGCGTGATGTTCTCCGCCATGGCGACACCCGCTCGCTGGCGAGAAACTCTTCTCACCCGGACCATCTTTCGCTATCACCCGAGGCTCTCCTCCGTGCCGGTCATTCTCGACCCGCTTCAACCCCAGACGGCAAGGCTACTCTTCATGGGACTGAAGAGCCCCCATTTTGAAGGCGGCGACTTTCTGGTTCTTGGCAAAGACGTGGTGGCGATCGGGCTCTCGGAGCGAACGAATCGGGCAGGGGTCCAGCTCGTCGCCAAGTCCCTCTCCCGCCTCGATGATGGACCCAGATGGCTCATCGTGGTCGATCTCCCCCGAAGACGCTCCTACATGCATCTTGACACGGTCTTCAATCCGGTGGATCACAACTCTTGCCTTGCTCACGCTCCGGTCATGCTACCCGGAGGAAGTGAAGAGGCGGCCATCTTCGAGATTGACCTGAAAGACAAGAATCTTGAACCAATTCCCCGGGGGAGCTTCCTGGCAACGTTGAAGAACAGAGGCATCGACTACGAGCCGATTCCCTGCGGAGGGCCCGATCCGGTAGCTCAACAGCGAGAGCAATGGACCGATGGATCCAACACCCTCGCCCTGGCTCCGGGAGTCGTGACCCTCTATGAACGGAACGTGCAAACGACCCACGAGCTTTCGCGGCACGGGTTCTCGGTGGTCAATGCCAAGGACGTGATCGACAAGACGGTGAAGATCGATCTTGACCATCCAAAAAGGACGTGCATCCTCCTACCCAGTCATGAGATCTCCCGGGCACGTGGTGGGCCTCATTGCCTCTCTCATCCCCTGGAGCGAGAATAGCCGCAAGCTACCCAACACAGCAATCCGATATCCTGCAACAGGTTGCAAGGAGAAACACACATGATCGAGCAAAACTGCACCACCGCAATTGAACTTCTGACCGACCGACTTCAAGACGTCCCTCTCATGATTCTTGAGCTCCCCTCCGATCGACTTTCGGAAAAAGCGTCCCCGGAGAAATGGTCCGGAAAAGAGATCCTGGGGCACCTCACCGACTCGGCCCGAGCCAACCTGACCCGGTTTCTCGAAGCCCAACACGGAGAGGAGCCCTACGTTTCCCGGTCCTACCCGCAGGAGGCCCTGGTGAACTTAAACGGGTACCAGGACCTGACCGTCTCTCAGGTTCTCGCCCTCTGGGAGGCCTGGAACCGGGAGATCGTAAGGGTCCTGAAACTCATCCCTCAAGGAGCCCTCGGCCGGCGGATCTCCTTTGAAAACAACGACCCGGAAAAGACCCTGGGCTGGCTGATCGAAGACTATATTGAACACCTCGATCACCACCTCGCCGTCATCAAAAGCCAGGGGGACTGACCCGGATCATCAGGTTCATCCTTGCCAAACCGTGTCGTCACCGGTATCCCTCTCTTCATGTTGAAGCTTCTTTCCAACGCTGAGGTCTTTGCTCCCGAGCCACTGGGTCAAAAAAACCTCCTAGTCGCAGCCGGGAAGATCGTGTGGATGGGATCCTCACCCCCGAGCCCGCTGCCCTCTTCGATCGAAATCGAGGAAACCGACCTGACCGGACACCGACTCATCCCCGGGCTGATTGACTGTCACGCCCACCTGACCGGTGGCGGTGGAGAGGCCGGCTTCAAGAGCCGTGTCCCTCCCCTTGGCGTCAGTCAGTTCACCCGCGCCGGAACAACCACGGTTGTCGGAGTCCTGGGTACGGACGACATCACCCGAGGGACGGCGGGATTGGTGGCGGCCGCCCGAGGTCTTCGGGAAGAGGGACTCTCCGCATTCTGTCTCACCGGGGGCTATCACGTACCACCCGTCACCCTCACCGGAAGCGTTCGGGATGACATCGTGCACGTTGATCCCATCATCGGCGTGGGCGAAATTGCCATCAGCGATCACCGATCCAGTCAGCCGACACGAGATGAGCTTCTGCGTATCGCAGCAGAAGCTCACGTAGCCGGAATGCTCAGCGGCAAGGCGGGCCTCGTTCACCTTCACCTGGGAGATGGGGACCGAGGGCTGAAGATGATCGAAGAGGCTCTCGATCAAACCGAGCTTCCGGCACGAGTTTTTCATCCAACCCACGTGAATCGAAAAAAGAAGCTCTTCGAACAAGCCCTCGGCATGACGAAGCGGGGAGTGACGGTCGACGTCACAGCGTTTCCCGTGGAAGAAGGAGAAGATGCCTGGTCCGCGGAAGACGCGGTGGAGCGCTTTGTTCGGGCAGACCTATCTCCCCACCGATTGACGGTGAGTTCGGACGCAGGTGGGAGCCTTCCTTGCTTTGACCGGGAGGGTCAGCTTGTCCACTATGACGTTGCTCATCCCCAGGCAGTCGGCCATTGCCTCCAGAAGCTCCTTTCCCGGGGGCTTCCCCTCGAGGTGGTGCTCCCCTTCTTTACCTCGAACGTCGCCGAACAGTTTCGCTTCGAGCATAAAGGTCGAATCAGAGTGGGAGCCGACGCCGACCTTGTTGCTCTCGATGCCAAAGCGTTTCCAGGCCATGTGATGTGCGCAGGCGAATGGCACGTTCGCTCGGGAATCCTTGCCCGCAAGGGAATGTTTGAAAAAGACAAAACCAATTCTTCCGGAGCTCATCGTGAATAAGAGAGGTTTTATTGTTCCCATCGGAGGCGCGGAAGAAAAGGTTCGCGGAAGATCGATCCTTCGTCACTTCACTGAAATCTGTGGAGGGGAGCGAGCAAAAATCGCCATCATCCCGACCGCATCCAGCCTTCCGGACAGCGGACCTCGGTACGAAGAAGTGTTCAAAGACCTGGGAGTTCAGGAAGCCACGTCTCTTCCTTTTGAGTCGAGAGCCGACTGTGCCCGAGAAGATCTTCTCTCGGTGCTGCGGGAAGCCGACGGCGTCTTTCTTACCGGCGGGAACCAGCTCAAGCTCTCGACCACCTTGGGTGGGACTCCTGTTTCCGAGATCCTTCGGGAACGGAATGCCACTGGACTCCACGTGGGCGGGACTTCAGCCGGCGCCGCCTATCTCTGTGAACACATGATCGCCTGCGGAGAGGAAGGCCCGACTCCTCGCCCGTCCAGCGTCACTCTGGCCCCTGGCCTTGGGCTGACCCGACATGTGATTGTTGACCAGCATTTTCGACAGCGAGATCGCATCGGTCGGCTCCTCACGGCTCTTTCCTACAATCCTTTTCCGGTGGGAATCGGTCTCGATGAAGATACGGCGGTCTTCATCGATGCCAACGATGTCATCGAGGTGCACGGTACAGGTGGACTCACCGTGGTCGACCCGCAAGACATGGAGTTTTCGTCCATGGATTCCGCAAGACCGGACGACCCGGTCTGTGTCATCGGGGTCAAGCTGCACATCCTCGTTGACAGCTGCAAATACCACCTCGTCGAGCGAACAGCGAGTCCGGCAGTTTCCCGCTCCTGACGAATCCCCCCGAACGTTTTTTAAAAGCGAGACCCATCATGTCCCTTGATCTAGATTTCGTCCGCGCTCAGTTCCCGGCCCTTTCCTCGACGGATTGGGTCTATATGGACAATGCGGGAGGATCCCTCACCCTCAAACGAGTCGCGGACCGGGTCAGCGATTACCTTCTCACCACGAGCGTTCAGCACGGAGCAAGTTACGAGATTTCAGCAAGGGCCAAAGAGCGCCTGGAAGAAGCACGCGGTTCGGTAGCAAAGCTCTTTCAAGCCCGGGAATCGAGGGAGATCGTCTTTGGTCCGTCCTCGACCGTGTTGCTGAAATTTCTTGCACTCGCCATGAAGAGTCAGTTTTCGCCCGGAGATGAGGTCATCGTCACGAACGTTGACCACGAGGCAAACATCGGCCCCTGGGTTCATCTTGAAGAAGCTGGAGCCAAGATCCGGTTCTGGAACGTTAACCCTGAATCCTTGCGCCTTGAAACCAAGGATCTCAAAAATCTCCTCTCTTCAAAAACCCGTCTCGTATGCGTCACCCAGACCTCAAATGTTCTTGGAACAATCGAACCCATTCAGGAATGGTCAAAAGCGGTTCACGACGCAGGTGCCCAGATCTGCATCGATGGAGTCGCCTTTGCCCCTCATCGCCGAATCGATGTGAAAAACTGGGACGTGGATTACTACGTGTTCAGCCTCTACAAGGTCTACGGGCCACACATGGGAGCCCTCTACGGGAAAGCAGAGCGGCTTCTTGCCCTCGACAGCATCGGACATTTCTTCGTGGGAAAAGAGAAGATTCCCGGGAAGCTGGAACCCGGTAATCCTACCTATGAAATTGCCTACGGATGCGGCGGTATCGTTGATTACCTGGAAGAACTCGGAAACAGGTGCGATCCTTCCGGGTCCGATCCCCTGACGGCCGCATTCGATCACATCGCGGCCCACGAAGAGATTCTGAGCGCTCGGCTTCTTGCGTTTCTTACTTCCCGACCCACGATCACCGTGATCGGATCGAAGGTTGCTGATCGTGCCGTGCGCGTCCCCACCCTCAGCTTCACCGTCGCGGGAAAGAGCTCCAAAGAAATCGTCGAGTCGGTGGACGGGCACAAGATCGGAATTCGCTTCGGTGATTTTCACGCCCACCGGCTGATCAAAGACCTTGAGTTATCATCCACGAACGGGGTCGTTCGGGTTTCCCTTGCCCACTACAACACCGTGAAGGAAGTCGATCGACTGGTGGAAGTGCTGGAGAAGCTCGTCGGTTAACCCCCGGAAGGAAAGTGTTCCTGAAGGAAACGAGTGTCACGAAAACTCCCTCCCTCGCCAAACGCCGTACCTTCCTATCAAACAATAAGTTACTGCTGGCACTTCCTTCAGCCGTCACCAGGCGTAACCAATTCACCCGATCGACCCGAGCCATCTCCATCGTCTCAAGATCTGCTGAATTCCTCCTAAACCTCAAACAGGAAATCAGTTCTGCACGCCGAGCCTGAGCCGCGAGATTTCTTTGGCACGCCCCTTGTTCTAAATGCCTTGTAGCCATCTCAAAACCAGCTGTTTTGAGAACTCAAAATCGGGCAATGAGTCAGGGTTCCAATAAGGAGGTAAGAGGAATGAAGAATCGTAAGTACTCCATCTGTTGTTTGATTGTGCTTCTCTTTCTAGCGGGCGCGGTCGCACCACCGGCTCGGGCAGTCATCCCCATCCTTGATGGTCTGGATGGCCCCTGCTGTCTCCCCGCTCAGGTCAATCTCCCCCAGTTTCCTCCCATGGTGCTGGACAGCAAGTACGTCTGCTGGCGAAACTGCGGCCCCGGACTCTCCGGAAACGTCAAGGCCACGTTGACCCCGGTACCAGCCGCCTGCGGGATTTATCTCCTGCGCTACACGGTCACGAATCAGGGCGGAAACTTGACCGCCTGGTCCGGTACTCTCGTCATGACCTACTCCAGGACATGGCTCGAAGCCAGGGTAGATCCTGCCAACCCGGACATTCAGATCTGGCGATTCCTCTTGAATGGAGACCTCAAGGTTTCAAACGAGCTCATCGATCGTTTCGGCAACAACACCTGCGTGGTTGCGCCCTGCGCCCCCGTTTTCAACCGCAACATCCACGTGTCCGGCTACATCGACTACGCTCAGGATTGCAACACCGGCCAGTTCGAAATCGCCTATGCTCTCGACCACGATTGCGATCTCTACGAACATCAGAGCGGTTTCAGTTGCCGCCAGGGAAACTACCACTCCAATCAGTCCTACTCGTGGGTCGGACCTTCCGCCGGATTCCAGTGTGAGCCCGGTCTCCCGGCTGCCGATGGACCTGTCTTCTGCGAGGCATTCCGCAACTACAACTTCAACATGCCGCTGAACAATATCTGCGAGACCGAACAGCCCATCCTGCAGGGGGCCATTCAAACAGAAGCAGAATTCTGCCCCTGCACTTCGGTACCTGCGGCCCCTCAATACAAACTCCAGCAGTACGGAGCGATGACCGCTTGCAACAGCCTCTCGAACTCCGTCAACGTGGATGTCTTTCCCGGACTCCTTTCCAAAAGCATCGGCTTCTGGACGGATCCCGCGCGCTATCCCGGACCCGAGCTATTGCACCTGGAACGGAGCATGGCGGATTACGTCGATGGCTGCAGCCAACAAGGCTCCATCCGACATTTCCGGGGCGTGATGACCCAGGAGGGCTATTTCACTTACAAGCTGACTCCCGCGGGGTTCCTTCCTCTTCCTCCCAGAATGCTCGATCTTGGGGACGCCACCTTGCCCAACATGAACGGGCAGCCTCTCATCGGAAAGCGCACCATCTCCGAGCGAATGAAGTACTTCTGGATCGACTTCTTCTAGAGATTGCCAGAATGGGGTAAGCCCCCACGGCAGAGTCGAGAAAACAAAAGCCCCGTGTGCAATCGCTGCACCGGGGCTTTCCTACGGATGAAGCCAGGTCCGTTTGGTCGGCGGCACCTGGCAGGTTGGCCCTCCTCACGGTAAACTCCTCCCCATGAATCCACTGCTCAAGGTCCTACTCCTCTGCGCACCCGCCTTCGCGCTGGGTGCCGTTGCGGCAACCGTACTTCGCCCGGCGCCGGTCATGCCCCCTCTCAATCAAGAAGAAGCAGGGGCCTCATCGATCGACGAAGCATCCAGAGAAAAAATGGAGCAGAAGCGAAAGAAGGAGTTGCTGCTACTCAAGGAAGAGAATGCTCGCCTCCTGATGGAAATTCATCGACTCCGATCCCAGCTGCACCAAGAAACTGAAGATGACAGGGATGAAGATGACCGGGAAAAACCTTCCACTCCGAATCCAGGTCAACTCGATGTCGCCTCCTCCCGTCGATTCGACGACTCCTCCGACACGACAGAGCTGAGACCGACTCTGCTGTGGCTACGAGAACTCTCGCCGGACCGGTTCGGCGACTTGACGGCCCAGGAACTCCTCAACATGGGAGAGCTTGATCTTTCCGGTCTCGAGCTAAGGGCCGAAGACATCGCACACCTGATGCACTTCGAGTCTCTCCACAATTTGAATTTGCGAGAGACCAACATCACCGATGAAGCACTTGAAGAACTTCAAGACATCGACAACCTGAAGACACTCGGTCTTCGACAATCCAACATCACCGACGAGGGGCTTTCCCACTTGACGAATCTGGATAGTCTTCGCGAGCTCGACCTGAACACGACCGGGATCACCGATGAGGGCATCGCCCACCTTCAGGAGATGTCGAACCTCCGCTCCCTTCGGCTCAACTACACCCGGATCACAAACGACGGTCTATCTCTCCTGACAGATCTGAATTCCCTGGAGCGCCTTGATCTTTGGGGGACCGCCATCACCGATGCGGGCATGTCTCACATCTGGGACCTTCCCGCCCTGAGACACCTTGAAATCGGAGCCACATCCATCACCAAGGAGTGGGTCACCCGGTTCAAGGAAGCTCACCCCAACTGCACGGTAAGAAGTCCTCATGGTGATTGAAGACTGGGGCGCCTTCTTCGAGCGATACCGTCCCATGGCCCTCCGTTTCGTTTCCGGCCTCACCCGGAATCAAGACCTTGCCGAAGACATCTTCCAGGACGCGGCACGCTCCGTCATCGAGCGTACAGCGACCGGATCCCTCAAGTTCGAGTCCCCCGCTCATGCCCGAAACTATCTCTTTCGAGCCCTCCATAATCTTGCGATCACAGCCGCCACATCCCCCCGGTCTCGGTCGGTGCAGACGGACCAGAACCCCGCCGAGGTCGTCCTCGACACCCGGCCCGAACCGGATCAGGCCATGGCGGAAACGGAGGAAAGTCGGGCCCATGACCAGACATTGAGCACTCTTACTCACGCCCTTGAAGCTCTTCCCCAGCGGGACCGAGAAGCCCTGAGTCTGCGTTTTGGGGAGGGGCTCGGATTCAGAGAAATGGCCCAGCGCACCGGCCTTGCCATCTCCACCCTCCAGTCCCGGGTAGAGTCGGCCCTCGGAAAGATCCGAAAAAAAGTCGGAAAGACGAAGAGCGACGAGTAGTGTGAGTTAGAAACCGTCCCATCGAGGCAAGAGGTGAACGAGAGACATGGCATGTAACTCCCGGCAGTCCGAGAGAATCGGCGATTTCGCCGCAGGAGCGCTGAACGCCTCGGAAGCCGCAGAAATTCTTACGCACGTGGAAGAGTGCCCGGCCTGCTCGGAAGAATTCGACCTGGTTGCGGCCCTCCTTCACAAGACCCAGCCACCTCCGCTCACCCTGTTCAAGAATCGCTCCTGGCTCGTTCGACACCGCCTTGCCGTTGGTCTCGCAGCATCTATCCTGGCCGTCATTTCGATCGTATACGGGACGAACCTTGGGGATGAGACCTCGAACGAAACCCACCTGGAGATCGCAAGCCTCGCCGAGCTAGACCCGCTTCCCAGGCCGTCGTCCACGTTGCGCGGATCGGGAAACAATGCCCTGGAAGACGAACTCGAATCAGCTCTCCAGAGCTATACCGAGGGGAACTACGCGGATGCAGCTTCCTCCCTCCAGAAGGTGCTAGCCCGGAACCCGGATCATCCCTTGCCGAACCTCTACCTTGGGATTTCACTGACCCAGATGGGCTCGTACCAGGAGGCGGTCACGTTTCTTGCAAGGTGCGCGAAAAACAGCGAGGGCCTCCTTCAGGAACGCGCCCTCTGGTATCAGGCGAACGCTCACCTGAAACTTGAAGAGCTTGACCCGGCCCGATCCATCCTTACCAGGATTCTGGCGATCGAAGGCGACTACGAGATCAACGCATCCGAGAAACTCCTGCAAATCATGGGGCAAGCCGGGGCTGAAGAATGAGGAGGTACGGAGCGTTCCTTTCGCTCCTGTTGGTTGGGTTTTTCGCCGCCTCCTTGTCGGCGATCCAGAGTTCAGCAGCTCCCCGAGAAGATCCTCAGATCCAGTTCACGAGGGTGGTCTTCGGTGCTCTTTCTCAAGGCGATTCATCCCGAGTTTCCTCGTTGATCAAAGAGAATCCTTACCGGATCGAATCCGTCATCAACGTTCTTCTCACCCAGGCGTCAGGTCCAAGCAGCACCGCCGAAATCGAAAACGCAGCCCGCAATCTCGCCAGAATTGCCGATTCAACCCTCGAGAATCGTGAATTCCTGGCCACCGTTCTCCTGCACATCGAGGGAGGGGAAACAGCCAAGCAGAAGAGACTCGACCATGAGCGACTGTATGGTGAGGCCGTCGAAAAGCTTCAGCAAGAAAAGCTCCCTGAAGCGAAATCTCGAGTCGATAAAGCGCTGCAACTCGCCAGCACTCTTGCACAACCTTTTCTTTCCTCTCGATCCCTCCGGCTTCGTGCACACATTGAAAAAAGACTGGGCGACCTTGAAAACGCCATTCAAGATCTGAACCGCGCCATCGCCCTCGATCGCCCTCGAGGAGCCAAGCTGGATCTCCTCGCCAATCTTCTTCTCCTGGCGGAAATCAAATCCATGGAGGGTGATCTTGAGATCGCCGTGACGGCAACGATCGAAGCGGTCGATCTGGCTCCCCTTGTTGGTGAACCATTTCGTCTACCCCAGCTTCTTCTTCAGCTCTCCTACCTTCATGCCAGGCGCGGAAACCGAGAGGAATCGACTCGGGCCATCGACATGGCTCACGAATCAGCCGAGGAGCGGAACGACATCAATGGTCTCGCATCGGTCCTTGGGGCTAAAGCCTCCCTGGCAACGACCTGTGGAGACTACACCGCCGCAATCCGAGCCTATCTCCTGGCAAGAACTCTCCATCAAGATCTGGGCGACCGAGAAAACGAGACATCAACCCTCATCCACCTGGGCGGTCTCTATTCGGAAATCGGCCGGTTCATCGATGCAGAAGATGTCCTGAAGGAAGCTAGCGAGCGTCTCCAGGACCCAGGCCACCCTTCTCTGGCTCTTCTTCTCGGGCGCACACGATCCAGCCTTGGGCTCACGTTCCTTGATCAGGGAAAAACCAAGCAGGCTCTGAGCCAATTCGATCTTGCCGAACAGGAGCACCGGCGCTCTGGAGATGAAGTTTGGGCCATGGAAACAAAGCGGCACCGGGCCTACGCATATCTGGAGCAAGGTCGGCACGAAGAGGCTCGATCTGAATACCGGACAATCCTCTCCAATCCACGAACACCCGCCCTTGCTCGGGCCCTTTCCCGGACGGGAATCGGCACAAGCTTCGAAATGGAAGGAAAAGCAACCGAAGCCCTCGCCGCCTACCAAGCCGCGTTGATCGAGCCCCACCCGTTTCCCGAAGGTTCCTGGCGTGCGCGCTACGGAGTGGGCCGAATTCACGAGGCACGAGGTGAAACGTCCCGAGCAAAAGACGCATACCTCGCCGCACTCAAAGAACTAGACACTCTACAGCGATGGCTTCCGGGAACAGCCGACCGGCAAACCTATCTTGGAGATGCAAAGGGGCTTCATCGAAGAGCATCGAGACTCCTCGCAAAAGCCGGTGAGAATAATGCATCCTTTGTTGAAGCAGAAGCTGGAAAGGCGCGACTCCTCCTTGAGATGCAAGGCCATTCCGGCTTGCTCTCCCCCGCCCCTCTTGCCTCACCTGCCCGAGAAAAGCGCCAGAAAACCGAAGCCGACCTCGTCTTTCTGGAAAGACAACTGCGTGTCGAACCAACATTCAACTCCTCTTCAACATCAACGTCGAAAGGGTTGGAAGAGAAGCTAAAAAGCGTGCGGATCGAGCATCAACAGGCCCTTCTTGCCGCCCAGATGGAGAGTAGCTGGGCCCAAGAGCTTCAAGGAAGAGCACTCGACGTCTCGCTCGAGTCCGTCCAACAGGCTCTTCCCCCCGACGCAGCTCTGATCGAATACCTGATCGGGTCGGAAGGATCCGCCGCCTGGGTACTGACTCGACGCACTGCCCGATTCATCAACCTCGGGGCGAACGAAGCCGCCGTTACCGGATGGATTGATCGAATCTACCGCCCCATCGAACTCCTTGCTGCAAAAGAAACCGATATCGCAAACCTTGGTTTTGATGCCAGGGCAGCCGGCCTCCTTCATGCAACACTGGTCAAGCCCCTCCTCGCCTCGATCGGAAAGAGCACCCTCCTCTACATCGTTCCCGACGGCCCGCTCCTTCGTCTTCCATTCTCCCTCCTGGTGAGCGCTCACAAGAAGCAACCGGTACGTCCTGGGGAGCTGTACGCTCACCACCACGGCTGTCGATTTCTGATCGAAGACTTCGCCATCTCCTACCTTCCAACCGCGGGAATCCTGCTATCGAAGAAGTCTCCCGGTTCTTCGAGGGGAAACACCGGGGTGGTGATTGCTTCTCCCGACCCTCTACCGCCGGGGGCGAAGCATCTCGCAGCTGCACTATCGGAGGCAAGAGCGGTAGCAAAAGAAACCGGCGCTTCCATGTTCACTCTGGGAAAAGCGACGGAAACCAGGGCAAAGGAAGCCCTGTCGAACGCCCCATGGATACACCTTGCGACTCATGGATTCCTCTCTGATCGCCGCCCCCTCTACTCCCGCATTGCCCTCGCTCCCGGACCAGACGACGACGGATGGCTTCACGCCTTTGAAGTCGAAAGGCTCAAACTCACTTCCCGCCTGGTCATCCTTTCCGCTTGCGAAACTGCGGAGGCCGCAGAGCGAACCTCCGGATGGCTCGGTCTCTCAAGATCCTTCCTTCTGGCGGGGGCGACTTCAGTCGTTGCATCTTTCTGGGTGGTCGACGATGAAGCAACACGATGGCTCTTCCCACGATTCCATCGTGAGCTTGCAAATGGACTGGCTCCTGCCATGGCCCTCCAGAGAGCACAGGTGGAGATTCTCCGCAACAAACGACGGGGATCCCTTCACTTCGTGCATCCATTCTTCTGGGCTGGCTTCATCGCGATGAGCTCGGATCACTAGCCAAACTCCCTGCGTTCCAGGTTTTCTCGAGAAAGTCTCGGAAACTTCGCCTCTCCCAGGAAACAAGGAGTGAGAGCCGGAACCATCGGGCAAATCGACCATCAGCCAGGAGCCAGAGGCATCCTGAAATCAGGAGGGTGAATCATGCAAAACTTTCGATCACAAACCCGTGGGCGGGTGACACTGGGCCTCGCGATGATCAGCTTGTCCGTCCTGGGGTTCAGCTCGTCAGGAAGCGCCCAGGAGAGAGCGAAAGCACGAGATCTTGAACCTCGCGTTGCATTCAGAAGGCCACAGCTGGACCTGCTGTCATCCGCAGACGCATCGGATGTGATCGTGGTGAAGTTCCTCGAGGGAACCGGCATTCGGTTTTCAGGAAAGCGCGCCTCGTCTCGCACTCGATCCAGCGTCGGCGAACTCCAGGCCGTCGTCGATCAGGTCACAAGCCAGGTCGAAAAGATCTTTGCCAGACCGGAGAGTGTCCTTTCACAAGAGAAACGGGTCGGTGAATCCAGATCAGGTCGTGAGCTCGCCGATCTCAACTTGTTCTACCGATTCCACGTTCAACGTCATCGCGATCCTCTCGACGCTCTGGAAAGTATTCTCTCCCTTCCCCAGGTGGAAACGGCCTACTTCGCACCCAGGCCCGCCCCTTCTCCCACCGATCTCCCTCCGGTCACCCCGACCTTCAACGGACAACAGAACTATCTGGGTCCGGCGCCTCAAGGAGTGGACGCTCAATACGCATGGAGTCTCCCAGGAGGAAGAGGAACCGGAGTGCGAGTCTGTGATATTGAATACAACTGGCACACTGGCCACGAGGAATTCAACGATGTTGGAATCACCCTCCTTGGCAACGCGCCGCTTGTTCCCCCCAACCTCAACACCGCCCAGGAAACCTACCACGGCACCGCATCTCTTGCCGTCGTTGGTGCCGATGACAACGGTTACGGAACCCGGGGAATCGCCAGTCAAGCCAGACTGTACATCACCGGCTCCTTCACCCAGCAAGGAGGATACAACCCGGCCAACGCCATCAATCTTTCGGCCGGAGCCCTTCCCGGCGGAAGCGTCTTGCTCCTGGAGATGCAAGCCTGCGCCGATCAGTTCTGCAACGTCCTCGTTCCCATCGAGTGGTTCGCGGCAGAATACGCCGCGATCGCCAGTGCGGTAGCCAACGGAATCATCGTGGTCGAGGCTGCCGGCAACGGGGGTAACGACCTCAGTGACACCAATCAATTCGGCAACGCCTTTCGCCGATCCGTTCAAGATTCCGGAGCCATCATGGTTGCCGCCGGAGACTCCCAGGGGAACCCGCTCTTCTTCACCAACCACTGCACGACGGATTCCCGCATCGACGTCTGGTCCTGGGGAAACAGCAATGTGGTTACCGCAGGATATGGCGACCTCTTCTACGGAGGATCGTCGGACAATCAAGCCTACACGACCACCTTCGGTGGGACTTCGTCAGCGTCAGCAATCGTTGCCGGTTGCGTCGCCAACTTGCAGGGTATCGCCCAGCAAATGCTTGGAAAGACTTTGACCCCGGCGGAGGTGAGGAGCATCTTCACGACGACCGGAACCCCTCAGGCGGTAAGCGCCATGCTGATCGGGTCTCAACCCAACTTGCGAACGGCTACCGCCTATTTGATGGATCAAGAGATCCAGCTCCTACCCTTTCAGTTCGTTCCCGGCATGCCATCCCCCAACCCCCTTTCTCCCGGCGAGATCCTGGCTACCGATCTCAATCGGGACGGATCTCCCGAGCTCATCTTCAGCTACCAGGACAACCTCACTTTCACGGGAACCATGGAAATCGTGTTGAACAACGGTGGTGTCTACGGACCCTCCATCCCTTTCCCCCTCGGATTCGGACAGCCCTTCCTCGCAACGGGCGACTTCAATCAGGACGGGAATCCGGACATCGCGGCCACAACATCAACCCTGGTGACCGTGTTCCTCGGAGATGGATCCCTCGGATTCCTGAACGTAATCCCAGTGCCTCTTCCCGTAGCTGGATTCGGGACCGAGATAGCCGATTTCACCGGGGATGGAAAACCGGACATCGCGGTCGCCCACTCCGGCCTCCTCAGCGTTCTTGTTGGGGACGGCCTGGGTAACTTCACGTTCACAAGCTTTGCCTATCCCGCACAAAACTGGATCGACGTCGAGGCCTGTGACATGACGGGAGATGGAGCGATCGACTGGTGCCTGACGGGGAGTGATACGACGATCCTCGTGAACGACGGTTCGGGAACCCCGGTCGCCAATCCGTTTTCCACCAATGCTCCTGGAACCTCGATCGTCACCGGTGACCTGGATCAAGACGGACGAAAAGACATCGCGGTTCTCAGCCCGGGAGGCGGAACTCTCACGAGCTTCAAAGGAGATGGGGCTGGATTGGCAACTCAAACTTCGGTGACCTCATTTCCCCTGAGCATTCTTGGTAATCAGGTCATCTTGCAAGACTTCAATGGAGATCTCCTTCTGGACGCCGCCATCTCCGGAGTTCAAACCCCCATTCCCGGGGGTGGTACCCAGGATGGACCCGCTCTCCTGCTCGGAGACGGGCGAGGAGCATTCGGGCCTCCCGGCGGATCGTTCTCTCTTGGTTTCGGCTTCGGAGGCATTGCAGCAGGGAATCTTGCCGGACTCAATCAAACCGACGTTGCCCTCGCGGTTCTGAATCCAGGGGGGTTTGTTGATGTCGAGCTGTTCGTGAACCCGATCTTCCAAAAACGAATGAAATGTCGTACGGGCAATGTGAATGAAACTCTGGGAGTTGCCGTCGACGTCCTCTCAGTGAGCGGTCAAACGGGAGATGTTGATCGAATCCTCCGGCTTTCCCCGTCGACCACGTTTACCATCGACATGGCTGCACCACAAAACGGGCCGGCGTCCGCTCCTTACGTCCTGTACGCAGTGCGAGGACAGATTTCCTTCACGGATGAAACCAACCATCCATTCAACATCGGAACCACGTGCTTCCCCACCCCCCTCTCAGGCGGGACTCTTCCCAATACGGTTGTCGTGGCAAATAGCCTTGGCTACACGGGACTCCTGGGCACCCCTCTTTTGAATCGAGGTCCGGCTCCCGGGACGGTGGCCACGGTGGTTGGCGGGCTTCCGGCAGGATCAAGGCTCTTCTTACAAGGGTTTATCCGAGACAACAACGGGCAGATTGCAATCACGGTAACAAATGGAGTGGAAGTGCAAGTTTGGTAGTAAGGACGTGGTCGTCGAAGAAGGCCATCCGGCACGGTTAGAAAGAGAGCCGTGCCGGATTGGATCATTTGACGTGAAAGTACTAGCCCGGATTATTCATCCGGGCTAGCCGCTGGGATCGAGTTCATACAGGCCATCGCCCGAGTATCGGAGCCGACCTTGCCGGACAAGCTCTTCCCAGACCTCTTCCCGATATCGATCGGGAGGTGTAATCGCGGCAATTTTTGATTGGCGCCCACCGGTCAAATGCCCTCCTCCAAGACCTGACTCATCATCGAGAAGCATGATCTTCAGCCTCTTACGAAAAGCCTTCATGGCCCGCTTGAGCTCCTCTCGGGTCGGTGCTTGCGCATCATCTTCAGACGTGGTGTCTTCAGATCCGCCTTGATCAGACTCTGGGTCGGTCATCGTTCATCTCCTCGGGTGAATAATTTGATCCGGCACCATTCTAACGTCCGTAGACAACTATTTCGAGGCTACCGACCGGGCAAACACTCTGCAATCAAAGGAATTAGGCGCCCAGAATCCTCAGAAAGCAAAAAATCTGTTCCCCGAACAGGCCGACCTCACACTAAGTCCTAGGCGGGTTGGCCTGTACATCGGTTGTCTGCCCAGCTTGCACCGAGTTCCCGTCGCGCAGGCCAGAGCTGGCAACCTGAGCACGAGTAGACCTGAATGATCCTTGTTGGGTCTTCAGCTCCTTCGAAGCAATAACCCCATCTCGTACAGCCAACCCCCCATTTCACCCACTTCCCCTCCTCCACATCCTCCCGCTTGAACCCCTCGGGATTCCCCGGTCATAATGCCCGTTTGCGCAACGAACAGGACCGAGGCACCCCATGGACTACCGCACCCTCAACCCGGCAACCGAAGAACTCCTTCAGACCTACCCCGGCACCAAGGACTCGGAGGCCCATTCCTGTGTTGAACAAAGCATAGAGGCCTTTCGCTCCTGCCGGAAAACGGAGTATCGCCAGAGAGCAACGCTTCTGCAGAACCTTGCCGACCACCTGGAAAGCCAGTCCGAAACACTTGCCGAGCTCATGGCATTGGAAATGGGGAAGATTCGCGCGGAAGGAATCGCGGAGATCGCCAAATGCGCCTGGTGCTGCCGCCATTTCGCCAGGACCGGCGAAGAATACATCAAAGACGATCCTCGAGGTTCTGATGGATCGGTCTCCTTTGCCCGCTACGAACCCCTCGGACCTCTCCTTGCCATCATGCCCTGGAACTTTCCCTTCTGGCAGTTCTTCCGATTCGCGGCACCCGCCCTCCTTGCCGGAAATTCGATCCTTCTGAAGCATGCCCCGTCGACTCCTCGATGCGCCATCGCGATCGAAAAAATCGTCCGGGATGCTGGGTTTCCGGGCCATCTGGTTCAATCCCTGTTTCTCACGAACGAGCAGGTGGCCACGTTGATCGGCAACCCTCACCTTCGAGGTGTCACCCTCACCGGAAGCACAAACGCGGGACGCGCGGTGGCAGAGTCCGCCGGGAGACATCTCAAAACCATGGTGCTCGAGCTTGGAGGTAGCGATCCCTTCATCGTTCTGGAAGACGCGGACCTGTCCGAGGCAATTCAGGTCGGGGTCACATCTCGTTGTCTCAACGCGGGGCAAAGCTGCATTGCCGCCAAGCGTTTTCTGGTTCATCAAAGCAAGCTTGCCGAATTCTCGGAAAGGTTCGCGGAGGTCATGAAAAAAAGAGTGGCCGGAGACCCCCTCGATCCGAGATCAGACATGGGCCCTCTTGCGCGGGAAGATCTGCGGGATCAACTCGCCGACCAGGTTGCGGCGACCGTGACACGAGGTGCAACCGTTCTTTGCGGCGGGAAGAAGCCAGAAGGCACGGGATTCTACTATCCCGCCACCGTCCTTCTGAACGCGGACCCCGGATCCCCGGCTCTTTCGGAGGAGCTGTTTGGCCCGGTCGCGGTGATCGTCCCCTTCACGAATGATCGGGAAGCAATTCAACTGGCGAACGCAACCGAGTACGGCCTCGGAGCAAGCCTCTGGACCCAGGATCTCCAACGAGCAAATCATCTCCTTGAAGACCTCGAGACCGGGAACGTCTTTGTCAACGGAATGGTGAAGTCTGACCCACGACTTCCGTTTGGAGGGGCAAAAGCGTCGGGCTTTGGGCGCGAACTCTCCCGCGAGGGCATGCGAGAATTCGTCAACATAAAAACGGTGTGGATCAAATAGATCTACCGATACGCCAAGGGTGCGGGTCAGAAGTGGTATTCTAGTGGTTACTCCCACTGACCCTTTGAGGACCAAACCACCATGGGCGAAGAGCTGTTCTGGCACCGGATTCAATTCGGTTTCACGGTGACCTTTCACTATCTCTTTCCTCAGCTCACCATGGGTCTAGCCATGATCCTGGTCTTCCTGAAAAGCCTCCACCTCAAGACCGGCCGGGCGATCTACGGTGAATCAGCTCAGTTCTGGGCCCGCATCTTCGGCATCAACTTCGCCTTGGGAGTCGTAACCGGGATTCCCCTCGAGTTTCAATTCGGAACAAACTGGGCAAACTTCTCTTCCATCACCGGCGACCTCATCGGTCAATCTCTCGCAATGGAGGGGGTCTTCGCGTTCTTCCTGGAGTCGGCGTTTCTCGGACTCTTCATCTACGGCGAGAAGCGGATTGGCCCCAAAGCTCACCTTTGCACCGCCATTGCGCTGTTTCTCGGGTCGTGGCTCTCCGGATATTTCATCATTGTCACCAATGCCTTCATGCAGCACCCGGTGGGCCACACCATCGACGCGGATGGCATCTTTCGACTCGCGAGTTTCAGTGAATTCATGCTGAATCCGTGGGCCTTTTGGCAATACGCTCACACCATGACCGCATCGGTTGTCACCGCATCATTTGTCGTTGCAGCCGTCGGCGCCTTCTGGACCTTGATGGGGAATCACCGGGATCACGCTCGCCTCTCGTTGCGAATCGGCGTGGTCTTCGGTCTGATCGGGAGCATGCTTCTGGCGTTCCCCACCGGTGATGGGCAAGGAAAAATGCTGGCCAAGCACCAACCCGCAACTCTCGCCGCCATGGAAGGCCTCTTCGAGGGCGGTCCCTATGCCGAACTGGCTCTGATCGGACAACCGGATGTCGAAAACCGACGGCTCGAAAACCCCATCGTTGTTCCCTCCGTGCTGAGCTTCCTCGCCTATGGCACCTTCGGGAGCACGGTGAAAGGCCTCAATGATTTTCCAGAAGAAGATTGGCCTGACAACATCGAGCTTCTCTATTACTCCTATCACATCATGGCGGGGCTCGGGACGCTCTTCATTCTCATCATGCTCATTGCCGGCTTTCTTCTCTTCAAACACAGACTCGAAAAATCTCGCATCATGCTCTGGATCCTGATGCTCGCCTTCCCTTTTCCCTATATAGCAACCACCGCCGGATGGTGGTCCGCCGAGCTCGGCCGTCAACCGTGGCTCGTCTACGGGCTCTTGCGCACCCAGGAAGGCGCGTCTCAAAACGTCCACACCGGAAACATCGTGTTTACCACTCTCGGGTTCGTTGGCATGTACGCTCTTCTATCGATTCTCTTCTTGTATATGATTCACCGCGAAATCACCCGGGGGCCCAAGGCGTCGCCGGGACACGGCTAGTCCACATGATTCATCCGGGTTAGTCTCTACTTTTTCAAAGGATGGAGACCGTTCATGGAGCTCGTCTGGTTTGGGATCCTGGCCACCATGCTGACCGTCTATGTCGTCCTCGACGGTTTCGATTTTGGCGCGGGGATCGTCCATCGAATCGTGGCCAAGACAGACCAGGAGAGACGAACTGTTCTCGCCGCCATCGGCCCGGTCTGGGATGGAAACGAAGTCTGGCTGATCGCCTCCGGAGGGGTACTCCTGTGCGCCTTTCCTCGAGCCTTTTCAGTTGCCTTCAGCGGATTCTATCTTCCGTTGATGCTGGTACTCTGGTTGCTCATTCTCCGGGGGATCTCGATCGAGTTTCGATCTCACCACGAAAACCTCCTCTGGCGTCAGTTCTGGGACACCGTCTTTTGTTTCGCCTCAGCCTTGATGGCTCTCGTCCTCGGAACCGCTCTTGGAAACGTCATTCGCGGTGTTCCTCTGGGCGCCGAAGGAACCTTTTCCATTCCCTTGTTCACCAACTTCACCCCTGGCCCAAACCCGGGAGTCTTTGACTGGTACACTCTTCTCGCCGGCCTCTTCACACTTGTTGTTCTCGCCGCCCACGGAGCTCTGTTCCTTGCCTGGAAGACCTCTGGCCCGGTACAAAGCCGGTGTCGAGCCCTTGCCTCCCGAAGCTGGATCCTGGTGGTTGGGCTCTGGATCGTCTCGACCGGGATCACCGGCTGGCTTCAACCGTCCATCTTTGAGTCGCTTCTTGGCCGCCCCATTGCCGTTCTTCCCTCGCTTCTCATTCTGGCCGGACTGGTCGGTGTTTTCTTCTTCCAGAAAAGGAACCACGATCTTGGGGCATTTCTTTCGTCTTGTGCCTTCCTTGTAGGCGTCCTCACCGGCACCGCCGTTTCACAGTATCCAGACCTACTGAGATCTTCCATCGACCCAACGATGAATCTGACCGCAGATGCGGCGGCCGCCGGGAGCTACAGCCTGAAGGTGGGTCTTGTCTGGTGGAGCTTTGGCATTGCCCTGGCAACCGCCTACTTCGTGAACCTCTTCCGATCCCTCCGGGGAAAGGTCGAGGTTCATTAGAAAAGGGGACGGATTTCTCCGTCCCCTCAAAGCAAGTCTCAATCAGAAAGAGCCCCTGATTGATCAGTCTCCTGGTTTTCCTTTGTCTCCCTTCGGGGGAGGTATGATCTTCTGGTCCTTTTGCGCGGAGACATTTGATTCCGGCGCTACGCCTGATCCGTTTTCTTCAGGGTTCACAAGCTTGCCGAAGAACTCGGGCATCTCGACCCCGCCGATATCTCGCATCACATTCAGCATCGGAGGGATGGAGTGGGCCAATCCCTTCAAGAAGTTGCTTGTGCCGCTTTCTCCCGCCTTTCCGTTGCCACCACCGCCGTCCCAAACCACAACCTTGTCGAACTTGATGTTGGAAATAGCCTTGGCAGCATTTGCCGAAAGATGCTCCATCTCTTCGATCATGAGGAGCTTGAATGCGGCCTCCGATCCTCCACATCCATCAACGATTTCTTTCAGCCCCTCGCCCTTCCGCCTGAGGATCTCGTACTGACCCTTTGCTTGCGCTTCAAGCTTGGCAAAGATCGCCGCCGCTTCACCTTCAGCCAGGATTTTGTTCTCCTCGGCTTGAGCGTGAGCGTCAACGATCTGCTTGGCCTTTGCCGCTTTGGCCACAGCTTCAAGCTCGGCCCTTTTTTCGGCTTCGATCTTCGTGGCCAACGCTTCCGCCGCCCGGGCTTGCGCGTTGTATTGGGCTTCCTGGACCGCAGCTTCCGCCTCTCGGAGACTCGTTTCACCCTTTTGGTAGGCCTGCGCTTCTTCGACCTTCAAGGTCGCGTTTGCTTGAGCGACTTCGGCCTTGGAGAGATTCTCACCCGCGACTGCCTTTGCGTTGGCATCGGCGACCTTGATTCTCATGTTCCGCTCTGCTTCACGAACCTGCGATTCCTGCTGGAACTTGGCCGTGCTCTCACCGATCGACTTTTGCTTGTCATACTCGGCAACCTGGATGGCTTGATCTCGCTCCGCTTCTTTCGTTCCGATTTCCCGAAACTTCGTGGCATTGGCGACCTCGATTGCCTGTTCCCTTTCCGCCTCGGACACACCGATGGCGCCGATCTTTTCCTGCTGCGCAACGTCGACGGTCGCCTGTTGGATGGCTTCGGACGCAGCCTTTTTTCCGATGGCTTCGATGTAACCAGACTCATCCGTAATATCGGTGATGTTCACGTTGATGAGAACCAGGCCAATCTTTTCCAGTTCCATCTCAAGGGAGCTTTGAATGCTCTCAAGGAACTTGTCTCGATCCCGGTTGATATCCTCGATTTTCATGGAGGCAATCACCTGTCGAAGCTGGCCGAAGATGATGTCTTCCGCTTGCTTCACGATCTCTCCGCCCGGGAGCCCCAGAAGACGAATGGCCGCATTATGCATGGCTTCCGATTCGGTCCCGATCGCCACCGTAAAGACACTCGGGACATTGACCCGGATGTTCTCGACCGAAAGAGCACCCCGGAGAGGAATTTCGATCTGCATGGGGTCAAGGGAAAGATAGTCGAAATGCTGAATGAGAGGCCAGACGAACGCCCCGCCACCGTGGAGACATCGAGCTGATTCTCCCTGCTTCACTTTTCCATAAATCACCAGGATCCGGTTACTGGGACATCGCTTGTAGCGCTTCACGAGCAAGAGAATGAAGCTGAACACGGTGAGAACCACCGCGATTGCAAGCCCCACAAGATAGGGATTGTCACCCATTGTCACGTTCCTCCATTACCGGCCGAACCTCAAGCGTATCGCTCGCGGGACAGGCCGTCACCCTCACCTCGACTCCCTTAGGGATTTCATCTCCCCCCGTCACAGCCTTACATTCGATCCTTCGGCCCTGAAGAGAAATCGTAATCTTCCCCTGGCCTGAGTTCTTTTCCGGCACCCGCAAGTAGACCCTTCCCATCTTCCCGACCGCATTCTCAAGCTGCACGTTCCCCGAAGATTGAAGATGAGATAACATTCCCATGAGATAGGAGACCAAGAACATGGCCCCGACTCCCGAGGCAAGAGCGATACCGACTGTTACTCCGCTCGCCATCTCAGCATAAAGGCAGGCAAGACCCGAGAGTCCGAAGAACGTGGAGAAGGCAACGACCGTCTTCAGACTCAGGAGTTTGAAGAAAAAATTGCCTTCTAGATCCGGGGCCTCAGCATCATCAAGATCTGTAGCATGGGACGCTCCGTCCGCATCCGAATCACCACCCAATCCGATGACCTGAAGAACGATCTGAATGACGAGGATGCCCCCGCCAACCAGAGCACACCACTGATAAATCATTGCCATCGTCTATCCTCCAGCATAGATCCTGTTATTCAAGGGCACTGACAATACCAGGTGGCCTGGCGAGAACCCAAGGGAAAGTAGGTCCATATCCTTGCCTCAGGTCGTCCCCATAGCCTTAACGCGAAAATGAGCTTCTGGTTCGTCAGAAAAAGATCACAAACTATTGCCAAGGCCATGAACTACCTTTATAATTCATAAACAACCATGGACATAACCCCTGGCTCAGGCTCACGTCATGACTCAACGAAAAACCCGCAAGAAAACCCGCCTGCGCAAGAACCTCTCCGATCTCGAGCTATCCATCATGAACGTTGTTTGGGATCTGCAGGAATGTTCTTCGAATGAGGTCATTGACCGCTTTCAAAAGCAGCGCCGGCTGGCGCCTACAACGATCCGCACCGTTCTCACGAACATCGAGAAGAAGGGCTACCTCGAACGGGTTCCAAGCGTCGAGCGTGGATATCGCTATCGCCCCACGGTAAGCCGGCAAGACGTCGCGAACACCTCTCTCAAAAGCCTTGTCTCCAACTTGTTCAAAAACTCACCGCGCCTCGCTCTCCTCCATCTTCTAAAAGACGAAAGGCTTGACGATCAAGATCTTGAGGAAGTCCGAAAGTTGATCCTGGCATCTTCGCCCAAGAAAGGAAAGAAGTGAGCTGGGAACTCCTACTAACCCGACTCATGGGAGCAAGCCTTGAGCTTCTGGCTCTTGCCATCCTCATGCTGCTCGCCATTCGTTTCTTGCCACTTCGATCGGCTCGGGTTCGGTCACTCCTGTGGATCCTTGTACTGCTGAAACCTGTCTTGAGCTTGACCACGGGAACTCTCGTTCCGATAACACACCTGAGTTTTGCATCGTTCCCGACGAAACAGAGAATGATCGTCGCAATCGAAGAGGAAGAAAAGACCTTCCCAGGTCTTGTGCAACCTCTTCATCAACTTGATCGGCGCAAAGAAACGACAAGCCCCCAGCCATCCATCTCACTCTTTGCCATCCTCGGGTCTCTTTGGTTTTTCGGACTTGCCATCCTCCTCAAGAAGAGCATCGACCGCACCCTCCTACTTCAGCGCATCTTGACGATGAGCCATCCCGTGCCAAAGGAGGTAGGCAAATTCTACCGTTCGCTCTGTCTCGAGCTTGGCTTGAAAAAAAGGCCCCCGATTCGAACCACCGACGCTCTCAATTCTCCGGCCCTGGCTCGAGTCCTTCGCCCCGTCATCCTCGTGCCAAGCTGGATGATTCAGGAAAAGGAAGGCTTGAAAAGCCAGCTCGCCTGGGCCCTTCGACACGAGCTCCGTCATTTCCAGAATCATGACCCGCTCGCTTCCGCGCTCCGTCAGATCAGCCAAACCCTCTTCTTCTTTCACCCCCTCGTCTGGTGGACGGGAAACCGTTGGGAAGAAGAAGCAGAGCTTGCGTGTGACCGCGCCCTGGTCAGCAGCCCGGAAGAAGCAAGGAGCTATGCCAGCGAGCTCTACAACATCTTGGTTCAGGTGCGACGCCACCGATCGACAAAACCCATGGTCGGTCTTTCCGCCACCCGGACCCAGATCGGCCACCGCATCAAGACGCTGCTCGAGACCGGCGTTTCCGGAAGGCAAGACTTCGGAGCCGCCCATATCAGCGCTGTCAGCTTTGTCGCCCTTTGCGTCCTCACCCTGGGGCTTGGCAGCTTCACCCGGGCAAGCGACTCGGGTCGCAACCTGAAAATCGAAGAGGAAGAAGTCGTCGAGTACGAAATCAATAGCCCGGGTTCAGCTGATCAGGAGGCCCAAACCCAGCTCTCGCTCGAGCTGGAAACAAGCGATCGAAGCATCCGACTGACCGCAACGGGAAGATTCTCCGTTCGCCCGGATTCAAAAGAGCTCATCGAACTCACCCCGGGCGACACCCTCCACATCGAGGATCGACGAGGAACGACCGTTCGCAAGATCAGCGTTCAGTGCAAAGATCCTGGCGAGCTCGATTTTCGCTACGAAAGCGGCGGGATGGTCCATCCCATGACCTCCGCGACACACGCCTGGTTGGATGAGGTTCTTGACCTGTACCGAAAAGACCTCACCCGCGAGCACACAAGCTCAATATAGAAAGCTGGAAATCGTCCGGCTCGATCCCCCAGCGAAGGCAAATGTCACTCCCCACGGGTCGGAGAGCGTCCAAGAGAATCGAGAAGAGGAGAAACAAGGGTATAGGACCCTCTTTTCAGGTCAAAGACCTTCTTCATCACGATCCACTGCTTAGGGTAGAATGCGGACAATTCGTCCAGCACTCAAAAGTCCATTGCAAATGACCCACACTACTCGAGGTGGCAACCGTGAAGACCCTGGAAACCTCCGTCTATTTCGGCCCCAGCCTGTATGCACATTTCCCCGTCATTCGTTTGACCCTGGATCTGGGCGCGCTGGAAGAATGGCCTTCCGCAAAACTGGGTTCCGATTTCACCTCGAATCTCATCGACAGCCTTCCCGGCCTCAAAGAACACGGATGCTCGTACGGGGAACCCGGTGGATTCGTGAGGCGCCTCACCGAAGACGACGGAACCTGGTTGGGTCACGTGCTCGAACACTGCGCGATCGAGCTCCAGTGCGTCGCCGGAATCGACGTCACCTTTGGCAAGACCCGATCTACCGGAGACCCGGGCTGCTATCACGTTGTCTACGAGTACGAACAGGAAGAGGTCGGGCTGGAAGCAGGAAAGCTTGCCCTGTTACTTCTTGACTCCCTCCTTCCAGAAGAACTTCAAGACCCAGGACTCCGACCCGATGACTGGACGTTCGCGGAAGAGCGGGACGAGTTCATCCGGTTTGCTCAGCGTAGAGCTCTTGGACCCAGTACATCCTCTCTCGTCAAGGCCGCACGGGAGCGGGACATTCCCTGCCTCCGACTCAACCGCTACAGCCTGGTTCAACTCGGCCATGGGATCCTCCAGAAGCGAATCCAGGCCACCGTCACCGGAGAAACCCGGCATATCGCGGTCGATATCGCTTCTGACAAGGAAGAAACCAACAAGATTCTCGGTGATCTTGGGCTTCCGGTTGCCAGACAACGGCTCGTTTATGGGGAGCGGGAAGCGGTGCGGGCGGGCCGACGTATCGGTTATCCCGTGGTCGTAAAACCGCTGAACGCAAACCACGGCCGGGGCGTGTCCACCCGCTTGACCGAAGAAGAGCAGGTCGCCAAGGCATATCATCAGGCAAGAGAACACAGCCGCACCGTCATCGTAGAGAGTTTTATCGAAGGCTTCGATCATCGCATGCTCGTCGTGGATGGAAACCTCATCGCGGTTTCTCAGAGAATGCCGGGCCATGTTAAGGGCGACGGAAAGCACACGATCGAAGAGCTCCTTGAAGAAACCAATCAAGATCCGCGTCGAGGAATCGGACACGAAAAGGTCCTGACGCGCATGGATCTGGACCATCAAGCACTTCGACTCCTCGAACAAAACGGGTACGACCAAACGAGCGTCCCTCCCGAGGGAACCGTTGTCTTTCTTCGGTCCACAGGAAACCTGTCCACCGGTGGAACCGCCATCGACAAGACCGACGTCGTCCACCCGGACAATCGGGAAATGGCGATGCGCGCCGCCAAGGCAATCGGCCTTGACGTGGCGGGAATCGACTTCCTGACCACCGACATCTCTCAATCTTTCAAGGAAACAGGAGGCGCAATTTGTGAAGTCAATGCGGCTCCCGGCTTTCGCATGCACGTGGCTCCAAGCGAGGGAGAACCTCGAGATGTGGCCGGCCCGGTCATGGACATGCTCTTCCCCCCCGGAACACCCACCCGGATTCCCATTGCCTCTATCACCGGAACCAATGGAAAAACAACCACCACTCGCATGCTCGCCCACATCTTCAAGATGACGGGAAAAACCGTGGGAGTTGCCACCACAGATGGAGTGTATATCGGTGGACACCGCACGGTTGAAGGTGACATGACCGGCCCGTTTGCTTCCCGCATGGTGCTTCGCGATCCCTCGGTTGAGGTCGCTGTTCTGGAAACCGCGCGAGGTGGTCTCCTTCGCCGTGGAATGGGTTATCGAAGCTGCAACGTCGGTGCTTGCCTCAACGTTCAGGCCGATCACCTGGGCCTTCGTGGCGTCAACACCCTGGACGATCTTGCCGCGGTGAAGAGAGTTGTCGTTGAAATAGCAAAAGATACAGCCGTTCTCAACGCGGACGACCCCCAGTGCCTGCGAATGGCCGACTATACAAAAGCCAAGCAGGTCTGCTATGTGACCATGGACCACAACCACCAGCTCGTCAAAGAGCACATCGGCGCCGGTGGCATGGCCGTGGTTCTTGAGCAAGGGATTCAGGGCCAGATGATCACCCTCTATGATCAGGGGGCCCATCTTCCTCTCCTCTGGAGTCATCAGATTCCGGCAACTCTCGAGGGTCGGGCCGTTCACAACGTTCAGAACGCCATGTTCGCCGCGGGGATGGCTCATGCCATGAGCACCTCTCTCGAAGACATCCGCCACGGATTGCAGACATTCGACACCACCTACTTCCAGGCACCCGGCCGCCTGAACGTCTTTGACGATCATCCTTTCAAGGTTATTCTCGACTACGCCCACAACCCTGCCGCCATCAACAGCATGGTGAACCTCACGCAAAAGCTCGATCCCAAGGGACGAAAAATTGCCGTGGTTGCGATGCCAGGAGACCGTCGAGACGAAGACATCGCCGAGACTGCCCGTCTCATTGCCGGTCAGTTCGATCATTACATCTGCCGCCGGGACGATTCCCTTCGTGGAAGGGAGCCGGATGAAGTCCCTCGACTTCTACAAGATGGACTCCTCTCCGCCGGTGTCTCCAAGGAGCAGATCCAGATCATTCCTGAAGAACACGAGGCCGTAACCACGGCTCTTCAGATGGCAAGAAAGGACGATCTCGTTCTTCTCTTCGGCGACAATATTGATCGCTGCTGGGAACAAATCACCCAGTTCCGACCCGAAGACGGAGCGACCTCAACCCCTGACGAACAATCTACTTCATTGTCTGGTTCTGGTTCCCCCACCCCCTGGGTGACCGATGATGCTGGTGCATCACTTCGAGTCCCCAAAGAAGCCAAGGGGAGTACCTCTCCCGGAGGAAGTAGCGAAACAAACTGGGTGAGAGATGAGAGGGGCGTGCGGCTCGCCCGGGAGTCCGATGACTGAATCGCCCCCCCTCCTCATGAAGGATTCCCGTCGACTCACCGGACCCAACATGATCTGGGATCATCCCGGTGCGGTCATCGACGTCGCGGGAGAAGATTCCAGCATCGAATCTCTCATTGATGCCTGGAAAACCGAAGCCCGGCGTATCCTGAAAGCTGTCGGCTTTGATCAAGAAACAACTGGCGTTCGTCGTTTCCAGGGAGGAGCGAGCCTGGCTCTTAGTGCTCCGATCGATGCCCTTTATGCAGCCACCGAGGTGAATGAGTGGGCGTTTCACTCCGCTTGCAAATCTCTCGGCTTCGACACCGGCGAAACCCCCGTTCCTCCCATTGCCGAAGCTACCGATCAGCTTCGCTCCATCATCGAAGAGGAACGCAACCCAGCGCTCCTCGCCCTCCGGCAGGCAGCCGTTGACAATCAAGTTGCGTTTCTTACCGATGATGACGAAGCATCGATCGGGATGGGAATCGGTTCACGTCGATTTGAAGTCTCGGACCTTCCAGATCCCAACGACCTCGACTGGTCGACCATTCATAACATCCCCGTCGCTCTTGTCACCGGCACCAACGGAAAGACAACCACCGTTCGATTGCTATCCGCAATGGCAAAAGAAGCCGGTCACGTGTACGGCTGCTGCTCCACCGATGGAATCCTGGTCAACGGAAAGGTCGTTTCTCCTGGAGACTACTCGGGTCCAGGTGGCGCGCGAACCGTGTTGCGTCACCCGGATGTAACTCTCGCCATTCTTGAAACAGCCCGGGGAGGCCTTCTTCGTCGCGGGCTCGGGGTGGGTGAGAATCCGGTCTCTTGCTCCCTCGTAACGAACATCGGAGCCGATCACCTCGGGGAGTTCGGGGTCGCCGACCTCGATGCTCTCGCCGACACAAAACTCATCGTGCGCCGGGCGGTCAAGAAGCCAGGTCGGCTCATCCTGAATGCGGACGACCCCATCCTGAGTGCGAAGGCATCCGCTCTCGATCTTCCCCTTGCATGGTTCACCCTGAAAGAAAGCCATCCGCTCGTTGAGCCTCACGTGGCACGAGGCGGAACGGCAGCCTGGATCGAAGAGAAGTGCTTCTGGCTTTCAACGGAAGGGAAGATCCAGAAAATCGGCTCGGTGAACAAGGCTCCGATCACTTACAACGGCGCTGCCCATCACAACATGGCCAATGCTCTTTCCGCAATCTTGGTCGCCTCCCACCTGGGTCTCTCCTCCGAGGAAATCAAGGCGGGTCTTGCAAGTTTCGAGAATACACCCGAGCAGAACCCGGGCCGTGGAAATCTCTTCCACCTGGGTGGTGTCCAGATCCTGGTCGACTTTGCCCACAATCCACATGGGTGCGAGGCCCTCATTACCATGGCCTCCAAAATGCCCGCCGAGCGACGCCTCATCATTCTTGGTCAGGCCGGTGACCGGGACAATGAATCCATTCTCGAAATGGTTCGGGTCTGCTGGAACGCTCGCCCTGACCGAATCCTAGTGAAAGAAATGCTTCCCTTTCTGAGAGGGCGGGAACCCGGAGAGATCCCTGCCCTGATTCATCAGGAGCTCACCCGAGTCGGAGCTCCGGAAGACGCAATCGGCCATGCCGGCTCGGAATTAGAGGCGATCCATGAAGCGCTGGCCTGGGCAAAGCCGGGCGACTTGCTATTGCTCCTGGTTCACGCCGAAAGGAAGGCAGTGCTGGAGCTGATGGCGAAGTTGGAAAAAGAAGGGTGGAAGCCCCGACACGACTGAGGGCAAGATAAAAAGAGAGTCAGAAGGAAAGGACCAGCTCCTGTTCCCTGACAATCGAATTCTGACGCCGCCTACAGTCATCGACGATCGAGGAACAGGAGAGGCCACTTACGCATAGCTCTACCGTTCCTATTGTGTCGAACGAGCCCCAATAGTTGTTGCAACGTTGTAATATCGGAAAAAATCCGCCGGTCAGCGCCCGACAACCTCAACTTCCGAAAGCCCGACTACGCTACTACCCCTGGCTCCGTGATAGACCTCCAGAATCTCGATCTTGATGGAACCAACCGGCTTTCTCCGGGGAAGTTCGAGCACCGCTTTTATCACATCATCTTGATCCGGAAAAAGAACCTTGTAGGAGTTTCGTCCGTTGAGGGTCACCAGAACAAGCTTGGGACGAGCCCTGCCATGGTCGGAGCGCCTGGCTCGAGATGGGCTCAAGAGGATCTTCTTCACGGGAACCGGACGGGGCAACTTGACCGAGATCCAGGGGTCAGTATCACTCTTTCGACATTCCCAGAAGGTCGCCAAATAATTGTCAAACGCAGACGGACCCGACACGTTATCTCCTGCCCGGGATGAAGCTGTAACCACGAGATCTTGTCTGGCCAAAAGGTTGCGAGTCGAGTCCGAAGCATACTCGAGAAGGTGGGGCTCTTTGACACCCTGGATGGAAACCAAGAGAACATCACTCTTCACACGCAAAGAGCCAGACTCCGCCTCGCACCAGACCTCCCACTTCGCCGTGCGGTCAAACTCATGGCGAATGGCAAACCCATTCGCGTGATCCTTCGATTTCCCAAGAAGCAAGCGCTGACCTTCCCTCCCCGGAAATCGACAGAAATACTCGACGGCCTCGACCACCAGTTCACTCTTTTCCGTCCAGAGGGTGAGAGGAGTATCTCCCGAAGCACGCAGAACCAGGTCCTTGATCGTAGCTTTTGCTCGATAGACGCGTGTACCGGCCAGCGCCGATGTTCGCTTCAAAGTGGATCGCCGCAGAAAGAGAAGAGCCATGCAGGTTCGAAGCTCGGCCATCTGTGCAAGAGAGGGATCAAACTTCGCCGGATCGATCTCGCTGTACCAGTTCCCTGCCTTCTTTTGATTCTTGATCAAGTACTCGGCGCCCTCCCGATACCAATCGTGAGTGCCAATGGTCTTGACGCCAAGAAGGGAGCCAACACGCTCATAACCCCAAAGATGAAAATAATGCCATGAGCGGGCCGGAGGATTGTGCTTCAAAGTGAAGTTGTTGCCGAGCCAGAGAAGAGCCCCGTCCTGCTTCTTCTTCAGAGCTTTTTGCTCTCCACCGGAAAGGCGCTTTCCCAGACGAACCCGACAGATCTCGAGGATGGTGATGCCCGCGGCGCTCATGGACCCACACGAAGAAGCTCCTTCTTGATAGGAGAATCCCTGCTCGACAGCTCGCCCGCCTTCGGGAAGCTCGACCATCCTCGGCTCGGCAAGGCAAAGGAGGGTGCCGGAAAGGAGAGATCTCCAGACACTCGAGGGTATCTTGATTCCCTGCTCAGCGGCGATATCGAACGCCAGCGCGACAAAAAGCGAATTGGAGAGGTCCTCCGCTCCGTTTGGATAAGCGTAAAGCCCTGAATCCGGCATCCATTCCAGGAGATCCTCGGCGACATCCTTCATCCACCGGGAATGAGTCTTATCCCCGGTAGCCCCGAGCGCCATGAGCAAAGACGACCCATCGTAGGTGTTCCTCGGAGTCTTCGTCCCCAGGAACTTGAGCCCTCTTTCGATGGCAGGGTGATCAGTAGAAAGACCACTTCTCAGCAATGTGAACAGGATCAACGGAGAGACACCGCATTCGTACCCTTTTGCCCAACCCGCCCAAGAACCGTCAATGAGCTGTCGATCCAAAAGAAAGTCGATTCCCTTTTGAATCGTTGCCTTTACACGTACGTCAAGATCATCTTGCGCCCAGGCCTTCGTACCCGGAGAAAGAAGGAGAGTAGAGCCGGCCAGAATCAGCGAGATCATTCTTGAGGTCATGGACGGATTATACGCCAGCACCGGTTGATTCAGGGGCAGATCCCCCATCCCGAGCCCTCTTTTGTCATCAAAACATCAAAAAACAAATATTTGAGTTCCTTCGATGAGACCCCATCCCTCTACAATAGAACGGGTGATGAGAAGCAGTATTACCGTACACCCATGAGACAGGCTCTACATCCATGGGCACAACAGGAGGCTTCCCGTGAGAGATCCACAGAAACTCTCTTTGAACAACCTCAAGAACATGGTGCAAGAACTGAGCAAAAAGACTTCGTCGGCCAACAACAACGCCAGTTCGGAGGAGCTACTTGGCTACCTTCGCGGAACATTGACGCCCGTCCAGCGAAGGAGAGTCGACGAATCTTTGAGAAAGGACAAGGAGCTACGCTCCCTCTTTCGCAAACTCGAAAAAGCCGACCGCCCGATGCGTAGAACATCCCTGGTCCTTGGAACCACCGCTGTCACTGCCGCACTTGTTGTTGCCTCCGTCTGGCTCGTCATTTTCACGAACCACCGCCAGAAAGTTGACCTTGCGGAAAAAGCCCTTTTTCGAGGTGACTTCGCTCAAGCCGACCAACGTCTTATCGATCTCACTTCGACTCCGGAAGGTTGGTCTCCCCGAGAAAGTGCTCTTCGGTCCAAGAGCAAGGCAACGAACCTGCATCTTGTTTCTCCCCGAGGACTTTGTCTTCCGGTCAAGCCGGACCTCCGCTTCATCGCCTCGTTGGAGGCGGGACCTTTTGTTGTCACGCTGCGAGACCAAACCGACGTTGTCGTTCTGGAACATCGAGGCCGGGAACATTTCGTGCCCTGGACAGACACGACACCCGGCTTGATCCGGGGGCAATCGTATTCTCTGGTGATCGAAGATCTGTCGGGCCGTTCCCGAACCAACACAACGATCTTTACCGTGTCAGGGCTTTCAACCGAAAAGAGAATTCGCTCCATTCTTGAAGAATCCTGCGATGGAATTTCAAGCCTTCCCCTGCGTCACTTCGTCCGCGCTCGACTGCTTGCCCGGGAACGGGTTTTCGGGGATGCCTCCGAAGAAATTCGCTCTCTCCTTACCCATATCCCCGAAGAAAAGCGAACCGACCTGGAAGCATTCCTGATTCTCAACGACGCCCCGGAACTTGCTCTCTCTCTGAAGCCTCTTCCCTGACTCCTTTTTCCGCCCCCTCTCCGGTCACCGTTACACAAAGACGAACTACCGGAGTGCTCGAATGACCTGGAACGGAATGGACAATGCGGCCATGGCTTCCGCGCTTCCGTCCTTCAAGAGTTTCTGGCGTGCTCTTCGAAGAGCCCTTGAAGCATCGGCCCCGTTCAGAACTTCTTCGTAGAACGGAAGAAGCACGCGAACAGCCAGGGCGTCCTCGACCCAGACCGGTGAGGCCAACACCGCTTTCGTCCCCGCATTCAAGAAACCCCACGCCAAAGAAATGACCCCCTCCGCTCGTTCACTTTGGCCGGCTCCACCCTCACAGCTGGATAACACGACCAACTCGAAGGGAAGCGAGAGACCCTGAATTTCCCGGACATCGAGACGCCCGTCCTCTCCCTCCCCGGGTGCGAGTTCGAGAAGAGAATCGCCTCCCCGGGTCCGATCAACCTGGCTGTGACCGATGATATGCAGGAAGTCATAACCTTCTGATGAGGCCTTCTTGAAAAACGCCTCGCTTGCTGCGCTCCCGACACAAATCTTGCGATCCTGCGGATCAAACAACGAAGCGATCCTGTCAGCCTCCTTTCCTGAATCCAGGAGAGGAGGAAGCCCTTCTTGATCTCCGAAAGAAAACAGAAGTAGCTTCCTGCGGTCTTGCTTCCCCCGAAAGCCCGAGTCTTCCGGCATCAAAGAGCGCAAACACGGTGCATGGAAGATCTCAAAATCCCGGAACAGAAACGGAACTTCGCTGAGGGTCGTGCATGCCGGGCGGCCCGGCCATGGCAACAAGTCGAGAGGAAAGTCGTGGAGAACCCCATCAGCCAGAAAGACGATTCTATTCGCCCGGGAAAGAAGATCTCCCACTTGCCCTAGAATCAGGCCGGATAGGCGGGAGGAGTGTCGCGAGTAGGCTCGAGCCCGAGGCACCTCGAGCAAAGTATGGCGAACAAATCCAACACTGCGGGATAGGTCTTCTTTTTCGGGGACGGGAAAAACGCGCACTTCGTCTCCCAGAGTAGCAATCCCAACTCGGGCCTCGAGATCGTAGGCCAGAAGAAGATCCGTGGGCCGAAGAACTCGCTTGATTGCTGAGAAAAAGACGGGGGGATCAAAAGGTGTATCGACGATTCGACCCGATCCATTTCCCGTATCACCCAGAGACTCCAGGAGGGCTCCCGCTCGTCCGAACTCAAGAAAAGCAAGAGCGGTTTCTGCATAACGCTTCTCTTTGGTTTCAAAATAAGCCTCCGCTGCAGTTCGAACGGCAAGCGAAGCGCTAATTCTTGCCTGGCGTCCATAACGCAGCTTCCCCTCAAGCGCCAGCTCTTCCATATTTGCCAGTATCTTCTTGCGCGCTCGAACAACTCTCACGAAATCATTCAACGCCGAATCATCATCCCCCATCCGTCTGTAGCATTCGGCCCGGCGAAGATACACCAGCTCCTGAGCATTCTCACTTCCATGGGAGACCGCGCGATCCACCAGTTGATTCAGCGTTTTCAGCCCTTCTTCCAGAGAAGATGAGAGGACGAGATCTCCGGCAAGAAGCATCCGCAAATCCCAATCATGTCGTTCCGGCAAACCGGAGGCCAGGCATTCTCGAATCCGCTGCTTCAACCCGGCAGGAAAAGACTCGCCAAGATCGAGGGCCAAACGACCCTCAACATTCAATCGGTGAACATTGAGGTGTTGGAACTCACTATTCCTCCTGTAGCCCGCGGTTTGCCACCAGCGATTGAGCTGTGTAGCTCCTTGGGCACATCGAGCTCTCGCCTCGGGGAAACGCCTCAACACTCGCAACTTTTCCGCCCAGTAGAAGGCAGTCTGAGCTGCTCGCCAGTGGAGGCCCGATTTCCTGGCCAGATCAAACGAACGAGACATCAACGTCAAGGCCTCATCGGAATGCCCAAGCGCCTCTTCGACGACCCCC
>JAJDCM010000177.1 GCA_029260825.1 Planctomycetota bacterium
ACCTGATTCTGGTCGATGTATAGGTGACCTCCACCATGAACCAATCCACATCCGGGGCCGTGATCGTATGCATCACGACCCTGGTTCTGCTCCTTCTTCCCGGTTGCGGAAAAGAGACCGAAGAAGAGAAGGTCAACCTGATCCTCATCTCGATCGATACACTCCGCCCGGACCGTCTTGGAACCTATGGCGCCGACCGAGAAACCAGCCCGACCATCGACTGGCTGGCTGAAACCGGAGTTCTGTTCGAACAGGCTTACAGTCAGGCCCCCAAGACCGCTCCATCTCACATGTCGATCCTCACCGGACTCTATCCGGAATCTCACGGAGTTCGCAACTGGAGGGAAGAGACCAACAAGAAGTTGCCGGACGGGATTCCCACTCTGGCTTCCATCCTTCGCGAAGATGGCTACACCACTCGAGCCTACACCGGCCACGGACACATGCGAGCCGAGCTAGGATTCGACAAGGGGTTCAACGTCTACGAGTCGGGGGGCGGGGCCTTTTCTATCTTCAGCCAGGGCATCAAGACCGTGAAAGAATTCGCCAAAAGCTCGGAGACCCGGCCTCCTTTCTTTTTGTTCCTTCACACCTATGCGGTTCACGATCCCTATGTCGCCCCTCTCTTTTATCACTCCAACTTCGTGAGCCCGTCCTACAAGGGAAAGATCCCGGGAACCCGCGAAGATCTGGTACGCGCTGCCGGCACCGAGTGGGGTGATCAACAAAAAGCCTACTGGGGAAACGTCGACCGGGAGAACCAGGCCGATGTTGCCCATCTGAAGAATCTCTACGATGCGGCGATTCGATTCACCGACGATCAAATCTCCCGCCTCGTCAACGCAATCCGGGATGTTGGGCTGGAGGAGAACACCATGATCGTTTTCCTTTCGGATCACGGAGAAGAGTTTTTGGAACATGAAAACTTCCTCCACGACACCCTGTATCAGGAAGTCCTTCACGTTCCCCTGATCCTCAAGTTTGCGGGGAAAATGAAAGCGATGTACAAAGGTCGACGCATCCAACACACGGTTCGACTGATCGATGTCCTCCCCACCGTCCTCGCTGCCCTTGACGTCAAGGTTCCCTCTCACCTTCAAGGAACCTCTCTCGTTTCCCTCCTTGATGGCACGGAAACGACAACGCGAAATGTGTTCAGCCAGTGGCCGGCAGCTCAGAAGTTCTCCCTGCGCAAAGGCTCCTTCAAGCTCATTCGCAAGAACGACAAAGAGAGTGGCGGCCTCATCGAAGAGCTATATGAGCTGAAAAAGGACCCCAGCGAAACGAACAACCTATTGGGTGATGAATCCCAGGAAGCTTCTGCGCTCCGGGCGGAGCTCGATGAAATCCGAAAGAAAGCCAGCGCCGTGGCGAAACCCTTTGGTGAGGGAGGCACGGTAAAGCTCTCGGACCAGACGAAAAAGGAGCTCGAGGCCCTGGGCTATCTCAAGAAGGGGGAGCCTGAGAGAAAGAAAGGGACGGAGCAGGATGGTGAAGATGAGAGGCAGGACTGAATCAAAAACGGGCTGATCCCAAGGAGATCAGCCCGTTCTTGTGAAAATCAGCTATTCAGCCGCCAACGATCCTAGTGATCGCCATCATCATCATGACCGTCAGCGTCAGCGTGGCCGGAGTGATCAGTCATCACCCAAGAAGGCTGCTTCGTTCCCATGTTCCAGTCGTCTCCTGCAGCATCGATGCAAAAGATACCCAAAACAAAGTCACAAATCTGGGCCACACTCACGTTGACCTCAAGCCCAAAACAGGGGGGAGCAAAGGTAATCTGCAGATCGCCAATGTTCCTGAAGGTCACAGGAGGAAGGATGTGATTCGCTTCCTCGTAGGCTCCGTGCAGCTCTTCTTCGAGACAGTAGATGCTGTGGGTGCCACAGAGGGCTTCCAGCTCGCGCTCTACGTTGAAGACGTACTCTTGACCGGAATCAGCCATCTGGCCAAAGCTTCTGCCATCCCATCCGTACTTCCGAAAATCCCAATAGCCGACACCCAGGCTCTTCTCGTTGTTGATGCTTGCGGCAAAACGAAAACCGCGGCCCACCACAACTTTAGCGCCACCGATGTCCGTCAGATCGTTCACCCGATCCTTGAAGTAGGCGCATCCGGACGACAGAAACATCACCGTAAGCAGCGGCAACAGAATCAGTTGCGGCACGCGGAGTTTGGCTCCGTTCATTTCCATCCATTCCTTTCCAAGCTGTAGGCAGTATCGGCTAACTTGTGATTCTGCCTGGTCTTACTTATCTTTTTTCCTCGGCAAAACGGCGCAAAATTCGCGCGGAAGGCAGGGATTCTAATGAAGGGGAGCTCAATTTCCAAGCAATAAAGCGGGCCGCCCCCGACCTTTGCCGGAAGCGGCCCCTTTCTGTTTCATCAAGAAATCGTGTTTTCTCCGATCAAACTCCTCCTCAGGGACCCCCTCAGCTAAATCTGGGGGTCTGCTGGGAGCCGAGACTCGCCGGAGACAGCCGTTGAATTAGCTCTGATCGAGGACGATTGCGTTGGTCACCCCCGCCACTCCATTCTCGGACCCAAAATCAACCAAGATGGCCTGGAAGGTAATTTTCGCCCTCACCCCGATCCCACGATCGAAGCCAACCGAAGACGGAGCATCGAGAGCATTGATCAATCCACAACCCAAAGCAGCCTTCGAGCGATTGTGAATCACGTTGTTGACCAGGGTAAAGACACCACCCGAAGCACCGGTGAGAGGAGTCGGGAAAGTAAACGTTCCAAGCTCGAGGGGAAGACGGGAGATCGTCGTGTTTGAAGGCTCCCCCACAAACGCGTAGAGCACCCAGGGAGCAATCGATGGACCCGCGCTCGAAGTGTTGATGTTGATGACGAACGGAGTGCGTTGCGGAAGAGGAAGGATCCGGCGGGAGGAATCACCCACCTGACCATTGATAAAGAGCGCGTCTTCCGTTTCTCCTTGGCGGGAGTTCACGGCGCCGTAGCGAAGCATGAAACGGGCCAGACCGGTTTCATCCGCGCCGACATCCGGCTGTCGCAGTCCATCACCATCAAAATCGTAGTGCCTTGGCTCGCCGTCCGGATCCAATCCGTCCAGACCAAGAACGTTCATCTCACCCAAATCGATCAGGGAAGAAGACAAAGGATCGAGTCGCAAATCTCGAGTCTGCTTGTCAACGAAACGAGGAGGAAGGGAAGTATTTCCGTTCTCGCCCACGAAATCGCTCACCGTAATGTTGCAGTTGAGGACCTCGGCCAGAATCAGCCCGGCAAGATCGACTCCGTTTTGCCAGACCAACGAATTCTGGAGCGCCGTGAACTTCTCTCCGCTGAAAGCCGGGTCAACCCGAACACCGATCCCGTTGATGGTGATCGTGTCGTTGACCACAAAGGGTTGAACCGTTCCACCCCCCTCACCCACGACGTCAACACCCACTCGGTTGTCGTAAACGTAGTTACTGACAAACAAAGGAGAGCAAACGCCTTCATTCGCGCCGTTGAATTGAATTCCAACTTCCGACTCAATCAGAGCATTGCCCTTGATTCGGGGCCGATGAATGGTTCCCATCCCGGTTGAATCGACAAAGATGCCTCGATTACCACCAGCAACCGTGAACCCGACAAACCGGGTATCAGGAGTAAACGTGGATCCTGAAGGAAAAAGGACGATATCCGGTGAGGTCGAAGGAGCGAGAAAAGCCTCAATTGCTGCCGGAGCAACAAAAGACTGACTCACGTCCACCAATCCGTCACTGTCTTCAAAGCGGATTCTTCCGTCAGCGCCGGCACCACCAGGACGCCCGCCAACACCAGGGCCGGGTTCGCCACGTTGGCCACCTCGGGCAAGAATTCGAGCATCAACCGCAAGCTCGATGCTGGACGCGCTGACCCGAATCGAACCACCGGAACCACCCGCGCCACCGCCAGCAGCTCCGCCACCCATGCCGCCGTTTCCGCCTTCCGCTTTGAGCCGACCAGCGATCCGGACGATGCCACGAGCATTGATCAAGATGGCTCCACCACCGGCGCCACCACTTCCTCCGGTATCATCTTCCGCCGGAGTGGCGCCGGCCGAGTTTCCGCCTGCACCACCGCCAGATCCGCCAAACAGCGTCGTCAGCTGATCATCACCATAGGACATTCCACCGGCGCCTGAAGTCATCGCGACATCAGCCGAACCGACAGTAACGTGACCACCACCACCTCCGCCACCCGGGCTCGAAGTGGATCGCTCGCCACCTTGGCCGCCTCCAGTCGTTCCGGAAGCATGGACACCGTCTTCTCCACGGGTTGGTCCTGTTCCCTCGGGATCGTTCGCGTTTCCTCCCCGACTGCCACCAGCACCAGGAAGTCCACCGAGGACGATGTCGGATCCGCCACCGGCCGTTCCGTCATTTCCGTTGTCAGCGGAAAGATCAAGAACACCGTCAATCACAACGTCTCCGACCACATTCATGATCAAAGGTAACGAGCCACGAACTTCGACTCGAACTCCATCTTCGATGAAAACCTCGGCGAAGTTGAATACCGACTGGACATCGGTGTCGAGGATGATGTCGGTCATGGGGCGAAAAACACCGTCTGAACTATCACCACCCACCGGCCCCGAAGGTCCCTGGATTCGCGTCGTTCGAAACCCGTCCTGGGCAACGACAGAAACACCGGGAACCATGGACAAGGGAAAAACCTCGCCCAATCCCTCGTCGTAGGTGCCGGGTCCGACAAGAATCGTATTGTTTGGCCCTGTCACCTGACTCAATGCAAAGCCAAGGGTTTGCCACGGATTTCCTCGCGTGCCATCGCCCGTTGCATCACTTCCGTTGGCCGCGTGCACGAAGAAGTCGGAAGCGGCGCTGCTTTGCGGAAAACTCATCGACAAGATGAGTGCCAAGGCGGCGCCAAACAAAGTGCTCGTTAGACATTTTCCCGAGCGGTTTGGTGTGAATCTGTTTGCGAACATGGAAACTCCTCTACCTCTTGACTACTCCCGCCTCCAGCATTGCACCGGTGCGGCTAAACTACCCCTTAAAACCTGAGCCGAGGGCAGGGGATAATCATAAGGAACTTCTTCCGTAAACTCAATGGGTAAAATCATTTTTGTCGATTCACTCAACTCGGAACGGGTCGTGCAAGGGCCCGGGCTGGCATCACCCCGAGGACCCGAAGTGGGTCGGGTATTTACGAGCCCCAACCTGGTCGAAACGAGCACCTTTTTCACTCCCCCACGAGGGGCCAGCACGGATCCCTGGTCCTCTCTCCTCAGAGAGGCTATTCTCTTGAATCGGGATGGGGGCGAAGGAGCCTTTGTGCTCCTTCCGGCCAGGTCTCTCTCCGTTCCTTTCTGCATTTTCTCAGGCCAACCATTCTTCCGGGATCCAACTTATCCGGACCCTACAAACCAGCGGAGCGCTGTTCTTGGAGATCCACAAAAAACCGGGGCGTCCCACGCCCCTCGGAGCCTCGTTGACCCGAACCGGCGTCAACTTTGCCGTTTTCAGTCCCCAAGCCGAGGCCGTTCGCCTGGCCATTTTCGACGAAGGCGGACACCAACTCACCGCTCTTGACCTCGATCCCACCGAAAATCGAACGGGAAGCATCTGGCACCTGGAGGCCATCCTTCCCGACACCGCATCGACTTATGGCTACCAGGTCGCCGGCCCCTGGGATCCTGCCAAGGGATGCCGATTCGACGCCGATCTCGTCCTTCTTGACCCCTACGCAAAGGCCCTTTCGGGGGGTGGAAAATGGGGAGAGCGCGGTGACATTCGCTGCCAGCTGCCAAAACCAGACGAAGATTTCGACTGGGAGGGAGATCGCCCGCCTGGGACTCCCCTCTCGGAGACCCTCATCTATGAACTGAATGTGCGGGGATATACGGCAAATCGGAACGCCGACGTCAAACGGGCGGGAACCTACGCCGGACTCACCGAGAAAATCCCCCATCTGAAGGAGCTTGGCATCACTGCGGTTGAACTCCTGCCCATCGCCGAGTTCAACGAAAACGAGCTCGATTCCCAGAACCCGGAGACAGGCGAAAAGGTCAAGAACGTATGGGGCTACAGCACTCTTGCCTTCTTTGCTCCCAAGGCGGCCCTCGCCGCATCCGGCGAATCCGGCGGACAGGTGCGAGAATTCAAGGAGATGGTCAAAGCCTTTCACCAGGCCGGGATCGAGGTCATTCTCGATGTGGTGTTTAACCACACATCCGAAGGCGGAAAAGAGGGTGACACGAGCAGCTTTCGAGGTCTCGCTGACGGGACTTACTACTTTGTTGACCACGAAGGGGAGTATGTTGATTTCTCTGGCTGCGGTAATTCTGTCAATTGCAACCATCCGGTGGTGGCCGACCTCATTGTCGACTGCTTGCGCCACTGGGTCTCCGAGATGCACGTGGACGGGTTTCGGTTCGATCTTGCCTCGGTATTGACCCGAGGTCAAGACGGGGAGCCCCTCCCGTCTCCACCCGTGATCGAACGGATCGCCTTTGACCCGCTTCTTGGCAAGACCAAACTCCTCGCCGAGGCCTGGGATGCAGCCGGCCTCTACCAGATCGGAACGTTTCCGTCCTACGGCCGCTGGTGCGAGCTCAATGGAAAATTCAGGGATGATGTCCGGGGCTTCTTCAAGGGAGATGAAGGGTCAGCCACGGGAATGGCCACCCGGATGGCGGGCAGTAGCGATTTATATGAATCTTCAGGACGAAGGCCCTATCACTCGATAAACTTCGTCACCTGTCACGACGGGTATACCCTCCGGGACCTGGTCTCATATCAGGAAAAACACAACCTGGAAAACGGCGAGGAAAACCAGGACGGGAGCTGGCAGAACGAATCCTGGAACACCGGCGCGGAAGGACCAACTGACGATCCAGAGATCGAGATGCTCCGCCATCGGCGACAAAAATCCTTCCTGGCCACTCTTTTTCTCGCCCAGGGAGTACCGTTCCTTCTAGCGGGCGACGAATTCGGGAGAACCAAGAAAGGAAATAACAATACCTACTGCCAGGACAACGAAACCGGCTGGATCGACTGGAGTCTTCTTGAGACCAACCGGGATCTGTTTGAGTTCACCCGGAACCTGATTGCCTTTCGAAAAAGCCACCCGAATCTTCGTCGTTGCAGCTTTCTTCGTGGAAAGAAAAAAGGCCTCAAACCGAAGGAAGACCCGGACGTTGTCTGGCTGTCTCCCGATGGAACACCAACCACGTGGGAGAACCCCTATCCAGTCCTCGGTCAGCTCTTGACCGCAACCACCGGGAACGAGAACGATCTCTTGATTCTCATGAATGGTGGATTCGAGGAGCAACCCTTCCACCTTCAACATCAACCGGGTCGCCCCTGGAAATGTGCAATCGACAGCTCACTTCGGCACCCGGAAGACATCCGAAAAACCGGAAAAGAAATAGACCTGATCGAGCCCACTCTTTACGTCCTTCACGCCTTTTCTGTCGTCGTCCTGACTCGACGAGGAAATCACGGAGCCCTCCCCCGATGAACCCCAAAACCCACGTTCACAAGACGGCGTCTCGCTCGAAACCAAACAGGATGGACAGCCCGTTAAGCGACCAGGACGTGTATCTCTTCAATGAGGGCAGGCATTTTCATTTGCATCAAAAGCTGGGTTCGCACCTGGGTGTACAGAAAGAGAAGCAAGGGACTCATTTTGCGGTTTGGGCCCCCGATGCGGCCGAAGTTCATGTCATGGGCGACTTCAATCAATGGTGCAAGAAGACTCATCCCTTGACCCCGCGAGGAAACTCGGGAATCTGGGAAAGCTTCGTCCCCGGCGCAAAAAAGGGAGAGGCGTACAAGTACCACCTCCGGTCCCATCATCATGGCTACCAGGTCGACAAGGCAGATCCGTTCGCCTTTCGGCATCAAATTGCTCCTGACACCGCCTCCATCATCTGGGACCTCGAGTACGAGTGGAACGATTCGGATTGGGTGGAGCGACGAAAAGAGTCGAACCTGGCGCAAGAGCCGGTTTCCATCTACGAGGTCCACGTCGGCTCCTGGCGCCGGGTACCCGGCGAAGGCAATCGATCTCTTTCCTACCGGGAAATGGCAAAGGAGCTGGTGCAGTACGTCAAATACATGGGCTTTACTCACGTAGAACTCATGCCTGTGATGGAGCACCCGTTCTACGGTTCATGGGGGTATCAGATCACCGGCTTCTTCGCTCCGAGCGGAATGTACGGCACTCCTCAAGATCTCATGCACCTGATCGATTCTCTTCATCAAGAAGGGATCGGCGTCATCTTCGACTGGGTGCCGTCTCATTTCGTTCGCGACGAGCACGGCCCCGGATTCTTCGACGGTAGTCATCTCTACGAGCATGCCGATCCGCGTCTTGGAATTCACCCGGACTGGGACAGCTACATCTTCAACTACGGACGGAAAGAAATCCAAAGCTTCCTCATCAGCAGCGCTCTCTACTGGCTCGACGCCTATCATGCCGACGGGCTTCGGGTGGACGCGGTAGCCTCCATGCTTTATCTCGACTACTCCCGAAAAGACGGAGAGTGGATTCCAAACCAGCACGGAGGGAACGAGAATCTCGAGGCAATCTCTTTCTTGCGAACCCTGAACGAAGAGGTCTATAAGGCGACCCCCGGGGTGACGACCATTGCTGAGGAGTCAACCGCCTGGCCCATGGTGTCACGTCCGACATACATCGGAGGACTCGGGTTCGGCATGAAATGGGACATGGGCTGGATGCATGACACCCTCAACTACTTCGAACTCGATCCCATTTTTCGCAAATTCCACCACGACAAACTCACCTTCCGGATGCTCTATAGCTTCACCGAAAACTTCGTGCTTCCCATCTCCCACGATGAAGTCGTCCACGGGAAGAAATCTCTTCTTTCCAAGATGCCCGGAGGACTGTGGGAGAAGTTCGCGAATCTTCGGGTCTTCTACTCCTACATGTACGCTCAACCGGGAAAGAAACTCCTCTTCATGGGGTCAGAGTTCGGTCAGTGGGCCGAATGGAACCATGACACGAGCCTTGATTGGCACCTACTCCAACACAGCAGCCATCAAGGCGTTCAGCTCTGGTTCAACCACCTGAATCATTTCTATCGATCCGAACCTGCCATGCACACCCAGGACTTCCACCCCGATGGGTTCGAATGGGCAGACTGCCACAATGCAGACGACAGCATCATCAGTTTGTTCCGCAAGGGAAAGAACGGAGAGATGATCCTGGGTGTCTTCAACTTCACTCCGGTTCCCCGAAGTCACCATCAACTGGGAGTTCCCCATCCCGGGTACTGGAAAGAGGTTTTGAACAGCAATGCTCAATGCTACGGCGGAACCGGACAGGGAAATCTCGGAGGAGTTCAGGCAGTTGAGGAACAGTATCACGATCGACCCTGTCGACTCGACCTCGTCATCCCCCCCCTGTCGGCGATATTCTTTCGAGGGCCGGACAACGGGAAGGCCGGGTCCTGATCCGACACAAGAAGCTTATCGCGAGGTTGAAATGCTTACCCCCGGCGGCGCAACCTTTCCCTGGGCATCGCTCATCCGGACCCGAAGCCTGCAGTAATAACCGATGTCAACGACCTTGAGAATCAAGAGGTTTGGCCCCTTTTTCAGCGCGCCGGCAACACGCACCTTGTCATCTCCGGAATAGTCATGGTGCTTACTTTCGCCGATTTCCGCCCCGTTGAGATAGATCTTGAACCCATCATCCGAGCCCACCCAGAAGACGACGTCGATCGGCGAATCCGCCCGGAGCCAAACCGCCGCATAGTAGGCAGAAAAGTCACTCGGCCCCACCGCCTTCTCAAGATCCACCACATCTTCCGCGGAATCGAATCGTTTCCACTTCTTCTTTCCCGCCGATCGACCGGCGGCTGGTGACACTCTGGCCATCGAAAAATGACGGGTTTCGAGCATTCCATCAACGAGCTTCTTCCCGAGATAAGGGCCCGCCACCAACCAGCTCTTGATTGCCCCCACCGCGGCTGGAGGTCGCGGTCTTTCCTTCATCTTCTTCGGAATTCCGTACTTGAATGCCGTGCCGGACTCCAGGGCCCGGGGCACCGGATCGGTCAATGCGGCCTTCCGCAAGAAAAGGATGGCGAACGCAGTGTTCTCTAGGGAACCCCAGGAACCATTTTCCTCCTGGCGCGCAAGAAGCTCTTCGGCTCCCTCTTTGTACCAGTCTCGCCCCCCAAGATTCTTTTTCTCGAAGATCACACCGTACCTGGCAAGGCCCCACATGTAGTAGTGGTAATAACCGTCATGAAATCCGTCCCCGAAGGGCGCGTGCTCGACGGTAAAATTGCGATCGCACCATCGATGCCCGGCCTTGAGAGCCTTTTGAACATCAAGCGAAAGCCGTTTCTTGCGAAGGCCTCTTCTTGCGAGTTCAAGACAAATCAAACCAGCATGGGTCATGCTCGCCCGAGGCACCGAGTTTCCGTGGTACCGAAACCTACCGTCCTCCCCCTGGTGACGGAGGACCCCATCCACGAGGCTTTCCCAGACCTTCCGCGGAGCTGCATAGCCCTGATTCCGGCCCGCCGTCAAAGCCATGGCAGCAAAGATGGTGTTGGATAGATCCGCGGTGCCACCTGGATATGCCCACATTCCTTCGCCGGAACGAAAGTGATCGATCAACCACTCACAAGTCTCCGCCACGGCTCTCTTGTGCTTTCCATGGGCGTTCAAAAAAAAGACAAGACAGGCGGCTTCGTAGGTACTCGTGACGGCTACCGATCCGCCGTATTTTTCATCGATCTTGAGATGACCAAGAACCTTCCCGATCGCCGGGTGATCTCTCGGAAGTCCGGAATGAAGGAGTGCATAGGCACAAAGTGCCGTTCTACCGATGGGATGAACCTTGTCGCCGGCACCAAAAGAGCCATCATCGGCCTGGCGGGAGAGGAGGTTCTTTCCCGCCAGATCCAGAGCTCCATTAACGCGGCGCGCAAGGGAGGGGGGAGCATTTGCTCCGACTCCAGCTTCTCCTGACCTTGCCGGGTGGGCTCCCCAGCAGGAAACCCCCAAAGCAATCAGAACCAGCGAAGAAACTCTGATGAGAACCATGCGAAGATTCTACCAGGATCGGATCCAACGGCTAACCTCTCGAAATCTCACGAAGGCTAAGAGAAAGAACCTCAATGAGATCGAGATCTGGCAGGGCAGTTTCGGAGCCTGAATTCGCCGCCTCGAGTGACCGGACACTCTCCTGGAAACTGTTCCAGTAGTCGCCTCCGGAATGGGCGGCAAACACACCTTTGAAATACAGCTGAAGAGAATCGACGGGATCCGTCACCCTCTCAAAGAGAACCCGAGCTGCGTCTCGGACCTCGGGAGAGGACGGATCTTCACCAAGAGTCACCCGACTGGCCAGACAAAGCGCCAAACGGGTTTCCAGATCTCGCCCGCCCCCCATGTCCGCCTCGGCCAGAAGGGCCGTGGTTTTTCGGCGAAGCGCCTCGGTCACGTCCGGTCTCCGATCGTCATCACCCATGAGCCGAACGGCAAAGGCTGTCGCCAGAAGATCGTCCCGCTCTCGACCCGTTTCGGACGACCAGATTCCATCGGCGTTCCGATGTCTACGAAGAAACCGCTTACCCCGAACAACATATTGGTCCAGTTCGTCGCGCCCCTCGCTTTGAACCACTTCCTCAAGAACGTTCACGACCATGGCCGTGGTCAGCATCGACGACGAGAATGAACCGTCCTCTCTTTGCCGCTTGAGAAGGTAGTTCAAGGTTCGATGGCCACTTTCCGGATCAACTTCCAGCCCTCCAAGGCCCACAAATGCTTTGAAAGCAAGGGCAGAGAGGGCGACTTGATCCAGCGGAAGTTGTTCGGTCTTGAGCCGGTCCCAGGACCCATCTGAATCCTGCAATTCGATCATTCGGGAGAGGGTGCGGCGAAGGCGGGTAGCTCGAAGCCCTAGATTGCGGGAGGAGCGGGACTCATCAGGAGAGATTTCATCGTGCCCGGTTCTGGAGACGACCGCGGCCTCGGCCTTGTCACCAAGTTCAGCCATCTTCGCGCCGGCAGAATTCTCATCTTCTTTCCCCCAGAACCCCAGTCCCGCAGCCCATGCCCCGACGGTAACGAGGAGTATCGCGGCGGCAGCCCGCAATGGATACCTGCCCAGAATGCTGACGTGTTGTACTTCTCCTGGAGTCGCAAGCAGCACCTGCTCGGAACGAATTCGCCCGAGGACGCCACCGGAAAACCCGTCCCTCGGCCCTCCCAGTCGGGAGAACTCCTCGACCACGGCAAGCACGGCTTGATCCTGATTCAATGCGACCACCGAGCAATCTTCACAGGAGCTCAGGTGTCTCTTCAGGTCTTTTTGCTCTCTGGGCGTTAGCTGCTGCACTCCATCCCTGTCTTGCTGCAGCTGTCGCCTTGTCACGTAACACTTCTCTGTCATGGGGCGGTCCTTTAGTTCCTACCGGACCTTGATCCGGATTACACCCTCTTATCTCCAGATGCCGAATCGGCATCCATTGTCTTTCGCAAGAGACCTATTCCGCGATGCAAGCGGCTTCTTACCGGACCCGGGGCAATCCCCAGAGACCGGGAAATATCCTCCTGACTCATGTCCTCCAGAAAATGAAGGTTGACGATTTGCCGATATCGCTCCGGCAAACCTCCCACCGCGCGAAGAACACTCGTGGGAGCCGTCTCCGCGCAATCAGGCTCCGGAATCGGTATTTCCTCGGAAAGCGGCAGCGGAGGGGCCCGCCTCAGCTTTCGCTCTATGTGGCTCAGAACACAGTTATGGGCGATGCCATGCAGCCATCCCACGAATCGCTTCTGGTCCCGGAGCTTGGGTAAAGCAAAGAAAGCTCGGACGAAAACCTCCTGCGCAACCTCCTCAGCTTCAAGCTCTGAGTAGACTTTCTGCCTCACAGCAAGGAAAATAGATCTCTCGTAAGCATGGACGAGAACCTCAAACGATTCTTCGTCGCCGGAGGTAGCCCTCTCGACCAAGAGACAACGCTCCTGCGGATCCATGCGCACTCTCTTTTCGAGCTGCGATTTGGATTCGGCGATTGAAGCGGTCACTTGCACGTTTCTATCCATGGAGTCACGCTCTCCGAGGGGCGACGTTTCCTTTTTCTGAATTTTCTTGGCTGGAAGCTCTAAAAAGCCCAGTCAGAAGCAGATCGATCGGGCCTTGCGGTCTCCTGTCCGCAGTCCCTTGTCTATTCGATCATAGCCTTTGTAATTCGTTCCATAAAGGGGTTTCTTCTTCTCTATCTTATTTAATCTCACACCTTTATGTCATGAAGCAGTTGATGAGAAGGGTATTATCATGCAAGCTCAAAATGTGTTTTCTCGGTTCCTGTTGCTTCAAATCCTCCTGGGTACGGGGCTTTTTGTCGGGGCTCTTGCCT
>JAJDCM010000178.1 GCA_029260825.1 Planctomycetota bacterium
CGCCGTTGCGTCCGGAGGAGGCGGGGTATGCGAATCCGGTCAATGTCCGGATTCATCTCCATCCCGGAGCTCCCACCGAGCGAATCGAAAGCCTCAGTCATCGCATTGCGGTTCGGCCGGCCGGGAAACATTCCCGGGAGATCGAACTTGCCGCGGGAATGGAACCGGCTCGAAAGGACTTTGTTCTCGAATGGCGGCTCGAAGCGAGCCATGAACCTCGAAGCCTCGTGTTCACCGAGAGGGTGGATGGAGAAACTTACGTTCTACTTCACGTCCTCCCGCCGACCGGTGGAATGGAGGCGGGGGTGGTGCCGCGAGACCTCTTGTTCGTTCTCGATACCTCGGGCTCGATGAGCGGAGCCTCCATCCAACAGGCGAAGGAGGCGGTGTCGCTCGCTCTTGCGCTACTGCGCAGGAACGATCGGTTCAACATCATTCAGTTCAACGATGAATCATCTCGGCTTTTCCCCTCCCTGGTACCGGCAACCGGAGAGAGGATCCGGCAGGCGCGAAAAGCGGTGGCGAGCCTGGAAGCGGAGGGAGGAACCGAGATGGTCCCCGCTCTTTCGGCGGCGCTGAGCGGCGAGGAGACGCCGGGGCGACTCCGTCAGGTCGTCTTTCTGACCGATGGTGCGGTGGAAAACGAGACAGAGCTTTTCGAGATGATCTTGCAGAAGATCGGAAACACCCGGCTTTTTCCCGTGGGGATCGGCTCCGCTCCTAACGGATTCTTGCTGCGCAAGGCGGCGGAACGAGGCCGTGGATGCTTCACGTTTATCGGGGAGGTGAGCGAAGTCCGTCATCGTATGGAGGCGCTCTTTGAGAAGCTCTCCCACCCGGTCTTGACCGGTCTTGAGCTCACCCAGCACGGGGTGGACCAGGGAGAGATGTTCCCGAGGGTCCTCCCTGACCTCTACCTCGACCAACCGCTCGTGGTGACGATGCGGGCGAACTCGTTACCGGAAGCGGTCACTTTGACCGGTCGGGTCGGTGGACGACCCTGGACCTTTCACGAGGCGTTGTCGCAAGAGCATCCCGTTCCCGGTGTTGCTTCGATCTGGGCGAGAAGCAAAATCGCGGCCCTTTCGGACTCTCTCCTGGAATCCGCGGATCCGGATTTGATTCGAAAAGACATCATCCAGGTGGGGCTGGCTCATCAGCTCGTGAGCAAGTACACAAGCTTCGTGGCGGTCGACGTGACCCCGTCCGGTTCGGAGGGGGCGAGGTCTCATCAAAGGGTCATTCCCGCGAATATTCCCGAGGGGTGGGAGTTTGCAAAGCTTCTCGACGAGGCTCCGGTGAGGAAAGTGAGATGGGGGCGGGTCGATTGTTTTCTCACTCCTTCGGGAGGTCCTGAATCCTGTGGACTTCTGGGAGATACGGAATCTGTCGGGCCGTATCCTCTGCTGTCCGTGGGGCAAGGGGCAACGCCAGGTCCTCTCTATCTATTCGTGGGAGCTCTTCTCCTCGGGGCGGGTTCGTGGTTTTGTTTTTTCTCTCGCTTTTATTCGCTCCGGCGGCCAGACGTTCTTTTCCTGTGTAGTCAGGCCTGGAAGAGGGATCGGAATCGGAGGAGGATCGAGCGCCTGAAGCTGGTCCTGGTCGGAGGGACTCTCATCGCGGGTGCTCTGTTCCTTGCTCGCGGGCTGTACATTCCCTTCAAGGCCGCCTTTGCCGATGCTCTCTTGCGTTCCTCGTGGGCGAGGACCCTTGGGGGTGAAGAGCAGGTCCGGCCCTGGCCATCAGCGGATACCCATACGGTGGGACGGCTCCGGGTTCCACGGCTGGGAATCGATCGCATCGTTCTCGCGGGGGCGACAGGAAGAACTCTGGCTTTTGGGCCGGGCCACCTCGACGGAACGGCGGCGCCTGGTGATGCGGGAAACACTGTTCTTTGCGGTCATCGGGACACCCACTTCCGCTTTCTTGCTGATCTTGAGCCAGGAGATCGCATCTCGATGGAGGGCCGCGATGGTCGGGCGCGTTGCTATGTAGTTCGTGATCGCTCGATCGTCGATCATCGCCGAGCGGGGATCGAGCTCGACGTCGAGGACCCGACCCTCACTCTGGTCACTTGCTACCCGTTTGACGCCCTGGTTCCCGGAGGCCCCGACCGATTCGTTGTTCGAGCCGTGGAAGAGGGATAGGTCCATGTCTCCCGCTTCTTTTTGGGTTCTTCCCCGTTACGCCGGCCCGTTTCCGTATGCTTCGCGGAAGGCTTTCTCCATTCCATCGACTTCTTCATCGGATAGGAACTCGAACTGACCAGTGCGCTTGCCAGCGGACAATCGACCGCTATTCTGAAAGCAGAACCGGATGAACAGATCGATCTTTCGGTCCGGCATGTCGACGATGTGCTGGATGGCTTTCTTGGTCTCGTCATATCTGGCGAGGAAGGAGAGCTCTTCGACCAGCTCCGTGTCGATCGTGTTTTCGATGAATCCATAGAGGGCCTCGGCCTGAGGCGTCATATCGGGGTAGGCGTACCAGTTGAAGGTTTCATTCTCGACGGTCATACGCCCGCTCTCATCCAGCGAGTACTCGACAAGTGGCATGAGCGGTCGGGAGAAAGACTCCAGTGACGCATCGTAGTCGGTCGGTTTCTTTAGCATGGACGCCGAAACGGGAAACATGATTCCTTCCGGTGTCAGACCTTTTCGGGCGAGAATGTTGTGAATCAGGAAGCGATGGATTCGCCCGTTCCCGTCCTCGAATGGGTGAAGAAAGACAAATCCGTAAGCGACCGCCGCCGCGTGCGTCACGGGTGAGACATCACCTTCGTCCATTCGCTTGTGTGCCGCGATCAACCCGTTCATGAGTGTGGCCACATCTTCGGGCTTTGGACCAGCGAAGTGAACTTTTTCCCGCTGCCATTCCACGCTTTCCCCGACGTAGTTCTGGACCGTGCGGTAATCGGATTCCTTGAAGCGTGGATCGACGATCCGGTTCTGAAGATCGATCAGATGAGATTTTTCACAGAAGTCTTCTTTCTCTGCGAGATGGAGCATCGAGATGAAGCGCTCTGTCCTTGTGGAGCTCGGCTTGATGTGCTCGATTTCGAAGGATGATTTCGTTTCCTTCGTGTAAAGGTAGCTCAGCGCCCGCTTCAGAAGTTCGGGGGAGTAGTCCGAGACCACGTTCCTGCACTTCTCGGTGAGGTCGACTTCTAGATAGCGTCGAAGAATCTCGGTCTTTCGAATCATTGGACAGAATCCAGCTTCGCCCAAAAGGTTATCGTTTACCTTCTGTCTTCGGAATTGTCGGGGGGGTGCGACGGTGATGTATTGATCCGGATCGAGCAGGTTGATGTACCCGCCGGTTTTCAGGTCATCCAGGGGAAGGGTCGCTCCGGTCAGGAACTCGTAGAGGAACCAAAGACGGCGTGCGTACTTTCCCCGAGGCTTGGATTCGACGTACGCCGTGAGTTCCTCCTGAGGGGCAATTTGAAACACGCCGGCAAGGATGGCCAGGTTCGTTCCGTCGTACTTGAGAGCGAATTCGAGATGGTCACCCAAGGTGTTTCCTGGCCAATACCGGGATGGATAGGTTTCCTTGGTCAGCCCATCGACGGTGTCAACCCGGTGTGCCGTTCCGGATGAGACTCGGGATTGGTGCCAGTTCGGGATGGCGTCCAGTTGATATCTGGCGATCAGGGCCAGGTAGCCCGCTGGCCTGGTTTTGCCGTCCTGTAAACTGGGCTCATTCATGGACTTTTCTCGAAAAATGGGAATTGCAATGGAATTTTAGGTAATAAGCGTGACGAGTCAAGAAAAACGTGCTTTTGAATCCGGCTCACTTTGCTCACTCTGCCCGAAAAACCGGCTCCGGCATGGTAAAACGCGTTCAGATCATGCATCACGTAGAAAAATGCGATCGATGCATTTCAGGCAAGAGTTCATCACTCAATCCGGGTGAGATAAAGGGCTTCCCTCGTGTTTTGGTCACTTCTCGGGAATCAACCGCATCGCATCGATGCCAAGGAAGAAGTTGCTGGACCGTGGGCCTTTGCCAACCGACGAAAACCGTACTCGATTCCGCCCGGATTTGAGCTTCGCCACGCCAAGGTCAAGATCCCTGTACGGGTAGACCCTTCCGCCGTAGAGGTCGATAACTTCTCCAAGTTTTTTCCCGTTGATCCAGGTCTGGAGCTTGCCGAAGTCGGGGCCACAGGTTGCGTCCAGCTCGATTCGGAATCGGCCGGGCCTCTTGACCTTGAATTCGAGTTCCACGGAACCTTCTTTCTCCGAGCGGAAGAATAACTCGGAGCCGTTTCCCCAGAGTCCTTTTCCCCAGGGAGCCATGGATTGAAGCATGGCCTCTCCCTTTTCCGTGGCAATCACCCGAAGCTCTTCGGCTTCGAGGATAAGCGGGAGCTTCCTTGGATTCGAAGGACTCGATGCGCGAAGTCCGACCGCGCTGTTCGCGTACTTCATCACGTATTCGTAGCTCAGGTGAGCATGCCCTTTTTCTCCCCAGGCTGTTCCAGCGCTGTTGCGAAAGATGAAGACGCCGCCGCCCGGCAAATCCGGCTCGTTGCGATATCCGACGAAAAGAACGCTGTGACCGTCAAAGACTTCCTCATTCGGTGGGGTGTTGAAGACCAGGTCTTTTGACATCTTGGGATCTTTGGGCCAGCGTAGCCCCACGGCGACCGGGTGTCCTGAGGCAAGTTCCTGCTTTGTCATTGCTACCTGGTCTTGGTCCAGTCCACCGTTGACATCCCAGCGTTTGATCCAGCGCTCTTTCCATTGGGTTCTGGTCTTTCCATCTTTGATGGCCTCCCGGGAAGGAGAGGCGACGGGGCCAGGCTCCAGGGAGTAGGGATACAGGCGATCCATGCAGAGTCCGAATTTTCTCAGGCCGCAAAGAGCCTCGTAGAACATTGCGGAGTCTCGGTCAAGCCCTGTGGCTTCGTTGGCCGCCCAGACGAGATATTCCGGGGAAAGGGGGGAGGCATTGCTTGGGTTCACAAGAGAGAGTTCGAATTCGGCAAGGGCAGTGATTGCAAAGAGTGAGCAGGTGTCCCGATGTCCCTGGTTCTTTGGAAGGAGACCAAGGCGATGGAAGGCAGGACGCAAGTCGACTTGATCCAGTGGTGAGAGCGATGCGCCGGATACGGTGACTCCGGGAAGGAGCAGGGGTGCGGCGAGAAGGACAAGGACTTTCAAGAGGGTCGTTTGTTTCATGTTCGATTGTCTCTTGAAAGAATTAGTCGGTAATGTTTTTCGCCGGGCGAACCCCGAGGAAGTCGGCCCGAAGGTCTGGCGAAAATGTCGTGCGTCCTGCGCTTCGTGAGAATGGGGCGGTTGTTCCGAAACCGCCGCCACGCCCCACTCGTTGTCGACCTCCGGTGTGTTTGCGTTCTCCGGTTGCTGGGTCGGTGGGTTGACCGTAGCGTCCAATCCAATCCAGGCACCACTCCCAGACGTTTCCTTGCATGTCGTAGAGCCCGAATCGATTCGCTTTGAATTTGCCGATGGGAGCGTGGATGACGTATCCGTCGTCCAGATCTTCCTGGAATGGCCAGGTGGACGGGGCTCCATTTTTCTTGGCATAGGCGTCGGCTAGATTGGCTGATCCTTGAAGGGAAGATATTTCGTTTCCGGTTGAGTAGGCCGTTGTCGTGCCGGCCCGTGCCGCGTATTCCCATTGCGCCTCGGTGGGAAGAGATAAGGAAAGGCGGCCCATGACTTCGTGGCAATCTTCCCAGCTCACCTGCTCCACCGGGTGGAGGCCCATGATGTGCTTTTTTTTCCGCGGGGAGGTCGGGTTCCTCTCTCGATAGTTCGGGTAGATGTAGCCGCTCGGGTTTTTCTCCACGAATCGCTCCCATTGGGCCTGAGTCATCTCGTATTTTGAGAGAAAGAAGGGCCTTAGCTTCACCTCGTGGACCGGACCTTCGTTCTTCTCTGCATTCTTGTCGTAGTTCTGTGCGTTCGGGTCCTTCTTCTGAGCTCCCATCCAAAAGGTTCCTCCGGGGATCAGCACGAAGACGATTCCCGTTTCGGTTGAAACCGTTAGCTTTCCGTCCTCGGTTCGTTCGGGGATCTCCCCGGTCTGAAAGTGGGCGAATTCCCAGAGTCCGGACAGGGGATCACGCCCGATGGGTGTGAGGCCGATTTGCGGCTTGATCGAGAGTCCGTTGTATTGGGGGCACTCCTTCCGGATCGAGGTAATGGCTTCTTCCCATTTCACCTCGAACTTTTCGATGGTTTCGTAGCGTATGGTTCTGGCGAGCGCCAGGCGTTTCTCTACGTCTGCAATCGTTCCGCTCTTTGAGTTTGGGCTTGAAAAACCCTGGAGCTTGGTGACGAGCTCAAAGAGTATGTCGTGACGCCATTGCGTTTCCATCGTGTCGAATTTCCAGATGCCGATCTCCTTGTCTTTCTCCGATGGGTGGCTCGCCTGCTGGCGAAGATCGGCCAGGGACGTCTTGTGGAGGTCGATGTTTTCGGTGAGTGCGTTCGCTCTCCTCAGCCAATCCTCCAGGGCGGCGATTTTCTCGGGATGAGCAGGCCACAGGTCGGCCGCTTCTTCTTCGAGCTCCTGGAGACGCTTGATATCCGAGAGTCGGAGGACCTCATCTCGTTGCTGTTCCGCCTCCTCTCGCTGCTCCCGCTCGCGCCTCCGAGCGACAACAGCCTCGTTCTCTTTCTCCAGAGCGAGTTGTTCATTTTCTTGGGCGAGATCTCGTGCTTTGACTGCGATTGTTTTTTGCTTGGCTTCGTTTTCCTTGGCTTCCTCTGCTCTCACCCAGAATATAGTACTCGTTACCCCTCCCGTCACGAGGAGAACGAAAAGCGAAAGTACTGAAGCGACCAGGCCTGCATTTTTTCGTGCGAACTTCTTCAGCCGGTAAACAGCGCTTGGCGGCCCTGCCAGGACAGGCTCATGATTCAGGTGTCGTTCGATGTCTGCCGCCAGGTCAGCTGCCGTCCCATATCTTCTGGCTCGATCTTTTTCGAGTGCTTTCATCGTGATCCAGTCAAGGTCACCTCGGACCCGGCGCGTGAATGAGGGAGGCTCAAGCATGCCTTTTTGTGTCGCTCCTTGGGTGAGCGCCAGGCTCCCCAGGCGGGTGCTGGGCTTCTCGGGATATTCCTCACAGATGCGTTTTCGGATCGAGAGAATGGCTGCGACCTGGGCCGCCTCACGAAGGTCTTCGGTGTCGAAGGGAAGAGTGCCGGTGAGAAGTTGATAGAGAATGGCGCCGAGTGAGTAGATATCGGTTCTGGTATCGACGTCGAGGGCAGAAGGATCGACTTGCTCCGGACTCATGTACTCGGGTGTTCCAACCAACACGCCCTGTTCGGTGTAGAGGCTTTTTTCGGTGAGCTGTTGACCTCCAAGAGCTTTGGCCAGCCCGAAGTCGATAATCTTGGGAGTAGGCTTTCCTTCGTTTTCGGAAACGAGAATGTTGGACGGCTTGAGATCCCGGTGAATGACTGCTTTTTGGTGGGCGTGTTGGACCCCGTGACAGATTTCAATGAAGAGTTTGAGTCTGTCCTGGAGAGATAGTCTGTTGCGGTTGCAGTAATCGGTCAAGGAGAGGCCCTTGACATATTCCATGGCGAAGAAGGGTTGTCCTGGTTCCGTCGTTCCTGCTTCGAAAACAGTTGCGATACTCGGGTGGTCCATCAGAGCGAGTGCTTGACGTTCTGCTTCGAAACGGGCCAGGATCGCTTTGCTGCCCATCCCGGGTTTGATGAGTTTAAGAGCGACTCGACGACGAACGGGTTTTTCCTGTTCGGCGAGGTAGACGATGCCCATTCCACCCTCGCCGATGACGGAAAGGACTTTGTAGGGACCGATCTGCGCTGGCGCTGCAATTTGAGACGAGTCGCGTGTCGGTTTATTCTGGCTGTGAGTCACGGAGTTGTTTTCTCAGTCGGTCAGCGGTGATGGGTTCCTGACACATGACGAATTGTCTCATTTTTCGGAAATTATGAAAGATACGATCCTGTCAGCATCGCGCCCATGCCGGGACAATCGGTGGATTCCCGGCTGCCGTGGAATCAACATCGGTCGCCGGCCTCACGGGAGTCTCCGTTCAGCCGAGTGAGATGGAGTCCAGGTGTGTTCACTGTGGCGGTGTCGTTCATTTCATGGCATTGAAGTGGTTCGTTTTTCGGTAGAATTGATCGCTTCCAAGCTGCTGTTGGAGTGGAGCCTCATTGTCTTTTCTGAACTCAAGAGAGAACATTCATGAAAATCCGACCCATATATCTTCTTTGGTCGCTCATTCTTGGAATCATGGTCGGCATCGGTTGTCGGACGAGTGATTCAAGTGACACGTCTGGGGGCCGAGAATCCAGGGCTTCTCTGACTGCTGCATCCAATATGGTTCATCCGCCGTTTTCTTCCTGGAATGACGAGAAGAGAGCGGTGGGAATGGAGGTCGATATTGTCGAAGCTGCGGCAGCGGATCTTGGTTTGGATGTGCACTGGGTGGAGCGGCCATTCGCGGACCTACTGGGCGCGGTCGAGAAGGGGGAAGTTGACTTTGCCGTGGCCACGATTGGCATCACTGAAGAGAGAGGGCGCAAAGTCTCTTTTAGTAAGCCTTATTATGAGACTCAGATCGTAGCTCTCGTTCGGGATGAGGAGTCTGCGCCTGCATCACTTGGCGAACTTGCCGGAAAGAGAATCGGAGCGGATCAGGCAACGACCTCCTATTCGGCGGCCAGGAAACAATGGCCGGATGCGCATCTTGTTGGCGCGGCTGTGGAGGGAAAATCTTGGCCACAAATGGTCCAGGAGGGAATCATCGATGCATTCGTTGTCGATGCGAGTGACCAGGAGCGATTGCAGACGATCAGCAAGATCTCCTTGCGGCGGATTGAGGAGCCGATTTCCGCCGAATTCTTCGGAGTCGCCATGCGCAAGGGAGCGAGTGATGTGATCGCTGCCGTGAATCGCGCCATTGAGAGTGACTAGCGGCCAAAAGAAGACCTATTTGGGATCGAAGAGGCGCACCAGTGCCAGCGCGATCGTCGGGCTGGGCGCTCTGGTTACGTTCGAGTTGACGGCAATGACCAGGCGCTGGGTGGGGAACATCATGAACGCTGTCGTGCCGCCGACGGAGCTTCCGCCGTGGGCAATCACGGTGCGCCCGCCCATCTCCTTGATGCTCCAGCCCAGCCCATATCTTGTCGATTCTCCTGATTCAAGCCGAAGCGGCGTCCACAGCATGTCGATTGTTTCGCGCTCAAGCAACTCAGCTTCGAGCATGGCGAAGCCGAAGCGAACGAGATCGGAGGGAGTCGAGAGAAACCCTCCGCCTGCCCACTTGTTGCTTTGATCCACGTAGTTCGCGTTTCGCAGCCGTCCGTCTGAATCACGATCGTAGAATCTAGCCCGGTGGGGCACGATTCTGAACACATCGTCGGGGACCGTATGTCTCATGCCCAGGGGCGCCAGGACTTCGCGTCCCATGAACTCGAGGAACGGCTCGCCCGCCGCTCCCTCCACGACAGCGCTTACCAGGTTCCAGCCGTAGCTCGAATAGCCGTACTTTGTGCCTGGCTGGAACATCAGTGAGTCAGCGGAGAAGATTTCGAGTCCGTCGAGAACGCTATCGTAGTTCTGTGCGCTCAGCATCTCTTCTTCACCCCTGTAGTGCCGGATTCCTGCGATGTGCCCCATCAGCTGCCGGGTGCTGATTGGCCACTGTTTCTTGGGGAAGCTTGGCACATACATCTGCACGGGAATGTCCAGGTCGATTCGGCCGCGTTCGTACAGGATGGCCACGGCTGTGGCGGTCAATGGCTTGGATGTGCTGCCGATTCGAAAGCGGGTCAGAGGGGTCACGGGCACCTTTTGTTCGATGTCGGCCCAGCCAAACCCTTCGGCCCACACGAGCTCGCCATCAATCCCGACGGCGATGGAGGCGCCGGGAAGGTTGTTCTTCCCGATCCATTCGTGTACCTGCTCCCGCGCTTGATCCACCACTTTCCGGTGGGCTTCCGTCCCAGGAACGGGAATCTGTGCCGATGTCTGTGCTGGTGCCGCTTCAGCGGCGAACATGACAGCCAGAAGCGTTAGCGTGATGAGTCGAGAAAGGGGTGAAGATTTTGAGCCAAAGGACGAAACCCGTCCGTGAGTGAAAGATCGATTCATGCTACGACTCCGGATATCGACGCGAAAAGCTAATCCTCGCTGTTCCGCAAGCTACCGTGAAAACGAGTGAGAAATTCCAGGTGTGAAAAGTACTACATACGACAAAGTAGTCAACAAAATAAATCATATCTATTCACGGAGTGTGACGACGGATCTGAGAAGGCACATGGTTTTTGACGTCAGGGCGCTACGTCAACAATGATTGCGTTGGTCGGACTCACGGGAAACCCTCCCTGGGCTCCCCGGTCTTCGATCAACCCCTGGATCGTGAATGTTACCCGTGTCCCTGTTCCCTGTGGCAACTCGAACACCGTCGATGGCGCGGGGGTGGAGGCGAAGTCCGGGTTCCCGATGATCGGGAGATGGAGGAGGTTGTTCCAGGTTCGCTTGGGCAAACGGACCGTTCCCGTGGCAGGGATATTGTAGGCGAGGCACCCGGCGTTCAGGGGGAGGGTGACGAGTTGATCTTCTCGAGGGACCCGGGTCCAGATGAAAACGGCGAATCGGGATTCTTCCCCCCTCAACGCGTCAAAGGGTGAAGCATTCATGTCAATCGTGAGTGGGTCGTCCGAGGCAAGAGAGAGGGTTCTGCCGGTGCCTTCACCGATCGACCCGTTGACGGTCAATGTCGGGACCAGGTTGCCCATTCCTGCATTGACTCCCCCACGGAGACAGCGATCGACGACATCAGGATAGCCTGGGCTACGATTGACAAGAAGCGAAAGGTTTCTACCACACTCGGACACGAGAACGATATCCGGACGGTCGTCTCGACTGAACTCACCCGAGGTCAAAGACACCGCACCGTGGATGGGGGCTGCACCGAATGCGTGGGGAAGAGTCTCGAAGGTTCCATCCCCTCGGTTTCGCAGGATCATGACTTCGTACGTATCACCACTGGCTGCGACGATGTCAAGAGCGCCGTCCCCGTCTAGATCCACGATCTCGACCTCTTCGGCCGAGGGAAGAGGATGGGCTTCCACTTCCGTGAAACTTCGGTTTCCGTCATTGTGCCGGACCCGGACCAGGCCAGAGGCGACGAGGACGATGTCCAGTAGGGAGTCACCGTTCAGGTCGGCGAACTGGATGTCGGATCCCGTACTCCCAGGGGTCGATCCACTCGAGAATCCGCCCAGACCGTTTCCATAACGGATCCCCCGCGGAGTCGCCACGTCCAGGTGCCCGTCCTGATCGAAATCAGCCTGTGCGGTCTGTCCGTAGGCTGGTGACACTCCAAGACCATGGGTCTCGAGCGGGTGGTAGTTCCCCGATCCGTTGGAAAGATGGACTCGAAGCTCGGAAGAGTTCTCGAGTGCTACATAAAGGCAAACATCCGGATATCCGTCCTCGTTCAGATCGCCGACTTCCACCGTTAAAAGATCCGCAGGAGAGTTGAAGGTGCGGTCCAGGATGAAGCCTCCCGTTCCGTCTCCGAGGTAGGTTCTACACTTCGGGCGTCGGCTCACCATGGCGACGTCGAGATGACCATCCCGGTTGAAATCCCCGGACGCGAAGTCGATCGCACCGTGATCGGTGGTGATCAAAGTGTGGGGTTCGAAGGTCCCTGTTTCGGTGCCCGCGTAGAGCCAGACCCGGTTGGAGGAAACCCCATCGTTGAAGTCGGACGCCACGATGACATCGAGGAAACCATCTCCGGTCCAGTCCCGCGCTGGAGAAACGTGGGTCGGAAGGAATGGAAGTGAAACAGTCGCCGAGAAGGGTCCAAGCCCTCCCTGGCCGTCTCCGAGGTGGATCCCAACGGACTGCCCATCGGTACCGGAGATGGCGGTATCCAATTTTCCGTCCCCGTTGAAGTCTCCCAGCGAGATCGCAGACGGACGGGGAACACTCCACTCGGCCCGGGGAGCGAGGAAACCACCCTGTCCATCCGCGAGAAGGAGAGAGCTGACGGTCGCCGCGCCACAACTCGAAGAAGGATGTCTTCCCAGGATCAGGATATCGAGATCCCCACTTCCGTCAAAATCCGCTGCGGCGATGACATCGGTACCGTGCTGACCGGAATCGCTGATCGTCGTGATCGTGAAATTTCCCGCGCCATCGTTGGAGAAGATGAGGATGTCACCATTTGACCGATCGTCGGTGATGATGTCCGTCGTGCCGCTTCCGCGGAGGTCGGCCACGGCCACGGTGTCGTTCTCGATCGTGGGATGGAGCAGCACCGGTGTCTCGAACGTTCCGTCACCCCGACCGTAGAACAGTCGAGTCGGGTGAGAATAGGAAGGACCGATGATGTCCTGATGTCCGTCTCCGTCGAGGTCGGCGGTGACCGGAGCGTTGGCGTCGACATAACCCAGGGATGCATGCACGGTGAACCCACCCGTCCCATCCCCGACCATGACCAGAACATCGTCAAACAGGGGAACCACCGCATCCAGAAAGCCGTCTTCATTGAAATCGGCAAGTTGAACCCGTCCCGGTCCGGAGGGAAGTGGGGTCAGCACCGGAGGAGCGAAGAGAGCGGGGGCGCCTATCCCCGCAAACGTAAAAAGTCCGCGGGTTGATCCGGAATACTTCATCGCCACCAGATCCATCCTGCCATCGCCGTCGAGGTCCCCCAGGACCCCTCGTTGAATGCCGTCGAGCGAGTGCACCGGAATCGGAGCATCAAATGTGCCATCCCCGCGACCGCCAAAGAAGCTGAGGACGGAGGATTCCAGGCACACCAGGTCGTCGTGTCCATTCTCGTCGAAGTCACCGACGAAGACGTCTCCTGATCCTTCGAGGGTTCGGATGCTTCGACGAGCTTCGAGATCGACCTGACCGAGAGCCTGACTGGCGAAGAATAGAAGGGCCAACCAGGTCAGGGATACGAGGGTCGTGAAGAAGCAGTTTCTTGCGGGCATATCCGTCTCCTTGTCGGTGGAATGACTCAGGCTATTATCTGCTCGGTCGGATGAAAAGTCCAGGAGCGATCTCCTTCTCAGAAACCCGCTGGATCGGTGTATTCGTGCGGATAGATCCGATCAACATTGCTTTTGCTGGAGTCATGCAACTCTATGTCTCTCTGGGTCATAGGGAGGATTGGGTTGACTGTCACTCCGTTCTCCCTGGGATTCCGCGTCACACCTGGAGACGGAATTCGCTTGCTGAGATGTCCGAGTTCGTTCCGAACGGGGAGCGGGCTACTTCCCGTTTGGCCTACCCAGCGAGTCGACTTACAACGAGGAGACGAAGTCATGGAACGATGGATGAGACTGATGTCGATTATTTGCGGCGTGATTCTTGGATTGAATGCGGCTGCATTCGCGTGCACGGACCCACCGTGTGACATCAGCACTTCGGCGTGTAGCCTGTCATCTGGATCCGTGAAGCGGGACACGGTTAACCCCTTCAGCGTCACACTCGAATTGTGTTTCTCGAACGTTGATGGACCCTGTGGCGGATCTCCCGTGGTAATTCCTGGTCTTGTCTTGTCTCAACTCGACTCTTTTGGTGATGCCGTCCCGAGTCTGACAGGTATTCCCTTCACACCATTCACGATTCCGGTGGATACGACCGTGTGCGGGAGCCTTACTCTGACCTTTCCGGCGTCTGCTCCGGCTGGCGAGCGTAGCTTCGGACTCTGCATCAGCGACCCGAATTGTCCCAACTCCGTTCCGGACTGTACGGCGACCGTCGATATTACCGAGTCGGTGCGGGTTGTTCCGATCGAGCCTGCCGGCTGCACGCTGCCGGACGTTGAAACAAAGAGGACGTTCAGGATTTTCAATTGCACAGCCATCGCGAGAACTGTCGACTTCACCGTCACATCCATTCAGACCGCGACGACCGCCTTTGAAGACGGAGATCACTTTCCGATCTCGATCTGCCCCGCCCCTGTACCTCCGGGAGATCCGCTTGATCCCATCCCGCCCGTGCTGGCCTCGACCGTCATCGTTCCCGCCGGAGTGGGGAGCTACGTCGATGTTGCCATTGCATCTCGCAGCTTCCCGACCTGTCACGAAGGATCGAACTGCAAGTACCGATTCACGGCGGTGGACCAGGCGACAGGAGAGCAATCCCAGGCCGAATCGACCCTGATGGTCATCAATAGCACCTGGAACAAGCTCGACGGAGAGCTCACGGGAAGCGTCGGGACAAACGTTCTCACGGTCAACCTGGTAAATCCTTTTCTTGATGACGACATGGAAAGCGGCGCCGCGAACTGGGTTCATGGAGCCGATGTTGGAGTGGACGACTGGGCAATCATCAACACGATCAACTCTTGCAGCCCGCCGAACGCCTGGTTTTCTGCAGACGAGGCAACCATCAAGGATGTGCACCTGGACACGCTTCCGCTCCAGCTCCCGGCGGGTGGAGCCATTCTTCAGTTCAACCACATCTTCAACATGGAATCCACATTCGATGGATGTGTTCTCGAGGCCTCGATCGACGGCGCCCCGTTCATTGACATCGGCAACCTGATCACCGAAAACGGCTACAACGGAACGATCTCGACCCTGTTCTCGAGCCCGATTGCGGGCCAAAGGGCCTGGACCGGTCAGATTTTCCTTCCCTGCATGCGCACCACGGTTGATCTGTCTTCCTTTGGTAATTCCCGCATCGTCGTGAGGTTCCGCCTCGCTTGCGACAATTCTACTGCCGGAGAGGGCTGGTACATCGACGATGTCCGGGTTGCCGCGGCGGTGGCAGACGACCCATGCGTTGTTGTGGGCGTGGGGCAGCCCATCACCGTGAACCTGGATGCATCGCCTGCCGGCCCCGTGATGGCCAACTATGTGCTCTGGGTCTGGGGAGGGCCGCCAGCAAGCCCGACGATTCTCAGGGCGGGTCAAAACGTGTTTGGCCTCCTCGCAAATCCGAGTCCGCTGAATCTCGGAGGTCCTCAGCCATTTCGGTGCGTACGAGGCGGGCTTCCTGCATCGGTTTGTGCCGGCGTTACCGAGGTCAACGGCCCGGCGAAAGCACCCTGGTCCCTGACAAAGGCATCGGGTTTGGGTCAACCGACGACTCTCACTCTCCAGGCATTGATGCAAGATGACGGAGCGTTGAACAACCTGAACTACAGCGTTACGAATGCGGTGATCCTCAAGGTCCAATGACGACAGGAGTGGTCTGAGAAGCATCGTGATGATGGCGCGTTGAGTTCATCAGAGGACACGTTTGAGGGGGTGGTGATGGTCATCGACCGTTGCCACCCCCTCTATAGTTTGTTCTTCTTGAGTGCCTCATTGACCTCCCACCCACTTTGAGCGACCTGTTTGGGGCCAACGGATTGAATCCTCGGCTTCACGTCAGTAACATCGTGCCAGTCTATTTTCTCGAGCTCTCCCGGCACGGGCTCAGGCTCGGATGTTTCTTTTACAGATCAAGGTGACAGGGTTATGAGGCATTTATCCTTCTACGGAATATTGCTTCTTTGTTCTCTTCTCTTCCCGGCCCCGGTGTTTGGCCTGGGAGTGGAAACGGAGAGGTACTACTACGGTTTTGAGATGAACGGGACCGTCGTGGGGTATGTTGAGATTGCCATCACGCCACCCGCAGAACCGGGCGAGCCTCAGCTCATCGAGACCGTCATGTTCGTCAAGATGACCCTCCTCGGGCAGGATTTCGACGTGCGGTCGAACGAACTCTACCGGGTTGATTCAGAGACGGGTCGAGTCGTGTACCTTGACAAAGAAACTTCGATGGGGACCACGATCACCGGCTCCGAAGTGTTTCTGGAAGAGGGCGAGGCTCGGGTTACATTCAAGCCGGAGGGTAAGACCTCGACGGTTGCTCTGGGTCCCGACGTTCAGGTTGACGACTCTGTTCATTTTGACTATCTCCTGAGAGATCTTCCCGTCGAAAGGGGAGAGTCAAGAAAATATCGCATCTTCAATTTCGATACCGGGAAGATTGATGATGTCTCCTACATTCGCCTTGCAAACGAGGATCTTGTTCTCGAAGGGGGAAAGAACGAGTGCGCGGTGTTCGACATGGAGCATATCGAGACCGGCATGACGAGCAAGGTCTGGGTGAGCCTCGACTCCGGGCGGATCTTTCGAGCGACCCTGCCCAACAATAGCGTTTTTTATCGAGCTTCGCCTGCCGTGGTGGGGAAGATCAAGAGAGCGGAGCTGAATGACATCCTGCTGGCACCGGTCAATGTGGCGATCGCCGATTTTCAATCGATCACGTCCATGACGGTGAAGGCCAGGGTGAAGGCGTTGGGGGAGCGGGTGACGCCTTCGAGCCTCAACGTTCCGGGACAGAAGTTCACGGGAACGGTGATCGATGGACTCGTCGAAGGGGTCTTCGAGATAAACCATCGGCGCTACCACGGCAAAGATGCACCGACTTTCCCCGCCGAGTCAAACGGCGACAAAGTGCTCGCGGAGTTTCTGTCTCCCGAAAGACAGATCGAATCCGATGATGCCGTTCTCGGTGATTTCGCCCGAGAGCTCACCCATGGATCCGTGGATGCATGGGAGGCGGCGTGCAAACTCTCGAAATGGGTCGCGGAGGAGATTCGATACGAGATTCCCGGGGGCTCGGCCCGGAGTACGTTCGATGCTCGCAAGGGGGAATGCGGATCCCATTCCAGGTTGCACGTTGCCTTCTGTCGCTCCGTCGGAATTCCAGCAAGGCTCGTTACGGGGTGCATGTATGCGCCCAACTACGGTGGCACTTTTGGGCAGCACGCCTGGACCGAGGTCTATATGGGCAAGGCGGGGTGGATTCCCGTCGATTCGACGGCTCATGAGGTGGATTACGTTGACTGCGGGCATATTCGATTCGGGACGGCTACGTCTTTCAATCCGGAGAAGATGGAGATCCTCGACTACAAGGCCTCTTCTCTCGAGGGCACTACGCCGGGGGAGCTTGGCTCCTTCACCGATCTTCCCTGGAAGGAGGGGGGGGTCTATACCTATCACTACTCCAGTCGTGGAACTTCGATTGGAACCGATTCCTTCACGGTGAAGAAGATCGAGGAAAAAGAGGGAAGAACGGTCACCACTTGCACCACCGAGTTTCTCATGGGAGCCAAGGTCGTCCGAGGGAACTTTCAGATCGATGAGCGAGGTCGTCCGGTCTCCTATCGAGTGGGGGGGAAAGTCGGGACGGTGGAGTACTCGGTCGACTGTGCCTTCTCCGCGGATACCGTGCAGGTGAAGGTGGTCCAGACTGGCCGGCCGGATGTCCAGCAGACGATTGCGCTCCCCGAGACGGTTTATCTCCTCGACAACAACAACTTCTCCGGCTATGCCTTCCTCCTTGCTGCGGCTCCTCTTCGGTCAGGAGCGAGCTTCAGCTTCAAGGCCTTTCACCCTTCCTCGATGCAGCTACTCCCGGTGCAAGTTACGGTGTCTGGAAGGGAGGCAATCGAGGTCTCAGGTGAAACCCATGAATGTTGGGTGTGCGACCTTGTGATTGCCGGGACACCCCTCAAACTCTGGGTTGACGATCAGGGACGTGTCTTGCGCGAGAGTGAGGGAGGCGGTCGGCTGATCGTCGAACTCGCGCTCGATGGATAAAGCTCACGGGTGTTTGGGAGTTCAGGCGCTCGGCCCCGGCCGGGCAAGCGATCTGACCCATACGTCTCCGATGTGCAGAGGAACGGTGTATCCGTCACCGAACCGCGACAAGATTCCCCACTTAGGCTGGATCTCAAGAAAAGGTGCCGGAATGCCGAAGAAGGCGGGTGTGTCGTTTGACCCTTGTATTGTCCTCTCCGGGTGAGTTACAGTAATCACCATGCTAAGACGCCTGTCGATTCCGGTTCTTCTGCTCGCGCTCCTTCCGTCTCTCCTCGACGGTTGGCCGATCTATCTCTGTCGCATTACCGGCATCAAAAGCCTCGTTCAACGCTGCGCTCAAACAGAGTCAAAGGCATCGTGCCCCAATTGTGCGGCCTTCAAGCGGGTCGGGGCTCCCAGGTTCCAGCTCAGTGTACCGGCGGATGCCGACCGAAACGACTTGAGCTGTTGTGACGTCTCGATCTTGCGATGGTCCGGCTCCATGCCGGGAAGTGAGACGTTTTCTCCAGCAAACCTGGACGTTGGCTTTCCTGTTGTCGCCAGGTTCCTTCGGACCCCTCCTCCGCAGGACAGAGAGGTCCTGATTGATTCCAGAGCAGGTCCTAAAGAGGGGCTTTCGCTCTTCCTGCTGAATCTCTCCTTCCTCTGCTAGATCCCCTTCGATCCTTCACGGCCCTTTGTTCCCGACGGAATCCGTGCATCGAAGGAGGAAATCTCCCGTGTTCAAGACTTCAAGGTGGTTACTGGCCAGCGTATTGTCGTTGGCTCTCTTCGGCTGCCGCTCTCTGTCCCCTGAAGAGGACCTACGTGAGGCGTCGAACCTGCTCAAACCGCGGATCGGCTTTGCTCCCGGCTGGGGTACTTCGTCTTTTGAGGACCCCTGGAATCATCCTCTTACCCTGACGGAAGCGGTTCGGGTGGCTGTCCGAAACCATCCAGAGATCCGGATGGACCTTGCCAGAGTTGCCAGGCGGCGAGCCGATCTGGTTCAAGCGGGCTTATTGCCCAATCCGGTCGTGAGCCTCGGGTTCGGAATCCCCGTGGATTCGGGGGGGGGGACGCCAGCCAGTCACGGCGTCATCCAGCAGCTCGCGGCGTTGTGGAATCGGCCGGTGAAGATCGCGGCGGCGCAAGCGGACCTTCGCGCAACGGTCTTGAATCTTTGCGAGTCGACGGTGGCGCTTGCTGCAACCGTGGGTTCCACGATGGCGGCATTGCACCATGGCCGGAATCAACTCTCCCTTTCGTCTCGTGAGGTGCAACTCCTTACCAAGCGGGTCGAGCTTCTCCTCGATCGAGAGAGGGCGGGAGAAGCGACCCGGCTCGAAATCAACGCTGCGCGGGTCGATCTTGCCCGAGCCCGTGAACGGGAAGTCGACGACCAAGAGAGTCTTGCCGTCGATAGGCGCCGGATGCTCGAGCGTTTGGGCTCGAAGCGGTTTGCCTTTGAGATCGAGGCTTTTGACTTCTCGACACTTCCTTCTCTTGAGGATGGGATTCCCCTCGAAACCGATCTGCTCGAGCTCGTGGCAACTCAGCGTCTTGACGTCGTGGCGGCCTTCACCGCTCTGGACGGCGACGATGCAAGGACCCGGCTTGCATCCTGGTTCCGCTCTTCAGGCATCGGTGCCGGCGTCGGCTACAATCGAAACTTCGAAGATCGTGACGCGGTGGTCCCCACGGTTCAGCTGACGCCGCCACTCTTTGATCTTGGCCGGGCCGCGACCGCCAAGGCCGAGGCGATCGAACGAAGGAGCCAGGCCGAGGCGGACCGCATCCTGAATCAGGCGGTCCTCGAGGTTCGGGTGGCTCACGTGGCACTCACTCAGGCGACGGAACGTCGTCTGCGAGTCGACTCCGATCTCCTTTTACCCCTTCGCGAGAATCATCGTCTCGCCGCTCAGACCTATGAAGTTGGCGAAGAAACGCTGTCCGAGGTGTTGCGAAATGAAGCCCAACTCCTGGAAGCGGAGCGTCGCCACGAGTCGGCCGCTCTGGCCTCGAGAATCGCATACTTTGAACTCGTGAGGGCGGCCGGAGGATCGTTGCAACCGATCGAGGAAAGGGAGGAGCGATGAGCGTCCGCGATCTTGCGAAGGATCCAGGCAAAGGGGCGGGTTCGATTCCAAGACCGTCCTTCCGGTGGCAGTCCCGATTACTGTTACCGATCGTTCTCATCCTGGCCACTCTGGCTCTGCTGGTCGGGGCCGCCTGGAGTACTCTCTTTCCCGGGGAATCTGTGCAGATCGTTCCGGTAATGGTCAAGACCGTGCAGGGGGCTGCGGGTGCGACAACCGTAACAGCCTCCGGATGGCTCGAGCCGGATCCTTTTCCGATCTACGCCACGTCGCTCACAAGTGGCATCGTGGAGGAGATCACCATTCTTGAAGGGGAGACGGTCAAGAAGGGGCAAGTGCTTGCCCGACTCGTAGCCGAGGACGCGGAGATCTCTTTGTGTCTGGCAGAAGCGGAGTTTGCCGCCGCCAAGGCGGAGGTCGATCGAGCTGAAGCGGACCTTCTTTCTCAGGAGGAACGCCTCGAGACCCTCATCGATCGTCGGCGCTTTCGATCGGCCGCGGCTGGTCGCGTGGCGGAGTTCGAAGCAACTCTTGCTCAACTCACGGCGACCATCGCTGCTGAAGAGGCGAAGCTCTCTTCCTTGGGGGATGAGGTGGAGCGCAAGCGCACTCTTGCGGACACAGGAGCTGTGTCCAGGGGCGATTACCGCCGGCTTTCTCTGGCTCGAGATGCCCAAGTGAAGACCCTCGAGGCAACGCGCAAACAGCAACCCATCGTCGAAGCGCGGCTCTCGCAGGCGCGTTCGGATCTCGACGCCGCCGAGGAGCATCTTCGGCGGACCATCAATGAGCGTCACGCCGTAAACGTTGCCAAGGCCGAGCTGGCTCGAACGAAGGCAGCGCAGTCGCAAAGTGTCGCGCGCCGGGACGAGGCAAGGCTCCGGCTCGATCGGATGGAGATTCGGTCGCCGATTGACGGAATCGTTCTGGATCGACTGGTATCGCCCGGATCGAGGCTGGATCTTGCCGGATCGCTGATCCATTCCGCCCACGTCGTCCATCTCTACGACCCCGGGTCGCTCCAGGTGAGAGTGGACGTACCTCTTGCCGATGCGGGATCCGTCGGCCTGGAACAGGAGGCGTTTGTGGAAGTGCAGGTCATCCCGGATAAGAAGTTCAAGGGCCGGGTAACACGGTTCTTGCATCAAGCGGACATCCAGAAGAATACGGTGGAGGTCAAGGTTTCCCTCGATGATCCGGACCCGATCCTGAAGCCGGAGATGCTCGCGCGGGTGCGCTTTCTTGCCGGCGACGCACGGGTCGAGTCGCGCCAGCGTGTCTTTGCTCCTTCGGTACTTCTTGGCGACGGTTCGGCGGTGTGGGTCGTGGAATCTCGGAACGTCAAGCGGGGAATTGCCAGGCTAAGAAACGTCACTCTTGGCGAGGTTCGCATCGACGGCTGGCGTGAGGTTGCCGCGGGGCTTCAGCCCGGGGATGTGCTGATCGCCGATCCTCCGGCAGACCTTGAGGACGGTGCATCCGTGATCATCGCGGGGGAGGCCTTGCTATGAGTCTCGTGGAATGTCGTTCCCTGACGCGCGAATATGTTCGCGGCGAGAACCGTATCCTGCCTCTTGACGGTCTGGATCTTTCCATTGACGCCGGGACCTTCCTCGCTTTGATGGGGCCCTCGGGTTCCGGCAAGAGCACCTTGCTCAACCTCATTGCCGGGATCGACCGGCCGACTTCGGGAGAGCTTTTTGTGGGGGATGAAGAGATCTCTCGCTTGTCCCGGGCACGTCTCGCCGCGTGGCGGGCTGAACACGTTGGATACATCTTTCAGCTCTACAACCTGGTCCCGATCCTCACCGCCTACGAAAATATTGAGCTTCCGCTCCTGATTCATTCCCTTTCCCGCAAGGAGCGACACCGTCGGGTCTCCACCGTCCTTGAGCTGGTCGGACTTGCTGATCGGCATGACCACTACCCTCGCCAGTTGAGCGGTGGTCAGGAGCAGCGGGTGGCCATTGCGCGGGCCATCGTCACCGACCCGACGATCTTGCTCGCCGATGAGCCCACGGGAGATCTCGACGGCGAATCTTCTCGATCGATCATGAAACTTCTTCGGGAGTTGAACCGCGACCTGGGCAAGACGCTGATCATGGTCACTCACGATGTGAAGACCACCGAGTACGCGACGCGGACCCTCCACCTCGAGAAAGGACGTCTCGTCGCCGAGGCCGAGAAGGAGGATGCGCTGTGAAGTTTCTCACTCTCGTCTTCAAGAGATTACTTCGAACTCCGGTTCGCACTTCGCTGATCGGAGCGGGGGTCGCGGTGGCCATGTTTCTTTTTTGCATGGTGGAGGCCATGCGCATCGGGGTCGAGCAAGCGACCCGTGTTACCGCGGACGACACGGTTCTTGTTGTCTATCGGGAGAACCGGTATTGCCCCTTCACCAGTCGCCTGCCCCAGTATTATCAGCCCCGCATCGAGGCGATCCCCGGGGTTGTCAGGGCGATTCCGATGAAGATCGAGGTTTCGAACTGTCGCGCGTCCCTCGACGTGGTGACCTTTCGCGGAGTTCAGGAAGAGGCCTTCGTCGAGCACTACGCTCCTGACTTCGAGGTGGTCGACGGATCGATCGAGGATTGGCGCCGTAGGACCGATGCTGCCCTTGTCGGCGAGTCGCTCGCGAAAAGGCGCGGTCTTCGGGTAGGAGATCGATTTTCTGCCGCGAACGTAACGGTCTCGGTTGCGGGCATCTTTCGCTCCTCCGAACCCCAGGACCAGAACGTCGCCTATACTCATCTGAGCTTCATCCAGGAGTCGAGTCAGCGCGGGGGAACCGGTGGTGTCGTGACCCAGTTCAACGTCAAGGTGGATTCGCCGCAGCGGTTGGAATCAGTTTCAGAAGCCATCGACGAAGAATTTTCTCGGGAGTCAGAACCGACCTCGACCCGACCCGAAAAGGCTTTCGTCGCCCATGCGGCGGGAGACATCCTCGAGATCGTCCGATTCGCCTCGTGGCTGGGTTGGGGCTCTCTTGCCGCGGTCTTCGCGTTGGTGGCAAATGCCATCATCTTGTCGGTTCAGGATCGCATCCGTGAGCACGCTATTTTTCAGACATTGGGCTATGCGCCCCGGCATATCGTGGCTCTCATCCTTTTGGAAGGCACCGTTCTTGGGGTGGCCGGTGGGGGCGTGGGTGCCTTGGCGGCGTTTCTGGTGACTCGCCAGCGATTCTCGCTCACCATGGAGGGGTTGAATCTGGAGGTTGTTTCCGATCCCAGGCTGATCGCCACGGGTCTTGGATTGTCCGTACTACTTGGTCTTCTTGCCGGTCTTGCTCCGGCGGTGCGGGCTTCCCGTCGAGAGATCGCCGAGAGCTTCCGGGCGGTGTAGGCGATGAAAATTCTTCCCTTTGACTATGCGGTGCGCAACCTGGGGCGCTCGAAGGTGCGACTCTTTCTCAGCCTCTTCGGGAGCGTGTTGGTGACCTTGCTGGTCGTTGCCGCCGGATCCTTTGTGCGAGGCATGACGGCAAGTTTTGCCATCACCGGAGCCGAACACAACGTGATCCTCCTTGGTTCCGGTTCCGAGGAGAGTATTGAAAGAAGCGAGATTCCGCTGCGCGCCGCCGCGATTGCCGCGGCAAGTCTCGGTGTGCGTGAGCGATTCGGGGAGCCCTATTTGTCGCCGGAAGTCCATGTTGCTCTTGGAGTCGATACAACGGAAGAAGGAAAGGGGCGCCTCACGGTCGTGCGAGGGGTGCGGCCCGTGGCATATCTTGTCCATCCCTCGGTGCAGATCGTGGAAGGGCGTTGTCCTGAGCCGGGATCCGATGAGATCATGGTTGGCGGGCTGGTGGCGAGCAAGCTGGGTGTCGCCGATCTTCTGGTCGGAGGAAAGCTCTGGATTGATGGAAGGTCCTGGACGATCAGCGGACGATTCCGAGCACCGCAGACGGTCATGGACGCGGAAATCTGGATGCCGCTCCAGGATCTTCAAGTCGTGGCGCAAAGAGATAACCTTTCGTGCGTCGTCTTGACCCTTGATCCGGCGAAGGGGAGCTTCGAAGACGTGGAGGCCTTTGCCATTCAGCGCCTCGACCTGGAGCTGTCCGCGATGCGAGAAAGTGATTATTATGCGGCTCTCGTCCGTTTCTTTGCGCCGATCCGGTTCATGGTGCTGGTCACCGCGGGTCTCATCGCTCTTGGCGGAATCCTCGGAGGCCTCAACACGATGTATGCTGCCTTCGCCTCCCGGGTGCGGGAGATGGGAACGCTTCAGGTTTTTGGTTATCGTCGAATTGCGGTGGTGATTTCGATCTTGCAGGAGTCGATTCTCACCACCGCTACGGGATCTCTGGTGGCCTCGGCCGTGGGCATCTGGGTTCTTGACGGCATTGCGATTCGTTTTTCGATGGGAGCGTTCGGTCTCATCGTGGATGCACCGGTGATTGCGCTGGGCATCGGCTCGGGGATTCTGCTCGGTTGTGTCGGTGCGCTGCCGCCGGCAGTACGGTGTTTGCGGCTTCCTGTGAATGAAGCTCTGAGAGCATGATGATGAATGCATGAATTGAGAATGGAGTGACCCATGAAACGTTGTCTGACCATCCTGATCCTGGTGCCCCTCGTGTTTTTCGGTTGTTCGTCCGAGGAGGCGGGATCCGGCAAAGCGGGGCAGGAACAAGCTAGCGCAAGCCTCCCCGACGGAGTCTTGCTCGCGAAGAAACCCGGCGGCGCCCAACCTCTCGCCGATGTCAAAGGTAGTGCAAAGAAGGGCGACGAGGTGAAGTTCAACGCCCGGGTGGGAGGACGCAAGAAGCCGTTCGTCGATGGAAGAGCCGTGATGGTGGTGATCGATCCATCGCTACCGTCGTGCGCCGACAATGAAGGGGACAGCTGTCCCATTCCCTGGGATTACTGCTGTGAGACCCAGGAAATCCTTGCCGCGAATACGGCAACCGTGCAGTTTCTCGACGACGCGGGAAAGCCCCTTACCCTTTCGTTGAAGGGCCAGATGGGATTGAAAGAGCTCGATTGGATCACGATCGTTGGCAAGGTAGAAAACCGAGACGATGCCGGACTGTTCGTCGTGAACGCGACCGGTTTGTTCATCGAGAAGAAGGGGTGATCGGGCTGGCCGAGCTTGCTCCCGAGATCGGTGTTGGGTGCGGAGAGTGATTATCTTCCGCCCACGACCGGAACTCCCACGATTGCGTTCGTAACGCTTGCCGGGACGAGTGCTCCTGATCCTGGATCGAAAATCAATCCCTGGATGAAGAAGGTTGAAATCGCCGGCAATCCATCCTCTTTGGAAAAGAAAGCGCCCGGGGATGGGGACACGGGAAAGCTTGATCGGCCAAGCTTGTTCATTCTCCCGGCGCTGTTCCAGATGATCGTCGGTTGCGGAGAGCCACCCGTCATGGGAATTGGCAAGGCCATGCAACCGATACTGTAGGGGAGGTTAACAACTGTGTGGATCGTGGGGCGTCTTGGCCACGCATAGACGACAAAGGGAAGAGACTCGGGGAAGGGAACGGAACTCGGCCTACGAATGGAAAGTTCGAAGGGGGAGAGTGGGTCGTACTCGACCTCACGATTGAAGCCGGAGCCGGCGGTGCCATTCAGGAAGAGAACGTCCTCGACTTGACCCAAGCTTGCACTGACCGTCCCTTCATATCCTGAGGTGATCGAATAGGAAGCCACGTATCTTTGATCGCCCGCACGGGCGGCGACCACAAAGCCGTCGTCATAGAGACTCATGGATCCGGTTAGTGTCTGTGGAAGGAAAAAGGTCTGTGGGAGGGACCATTGGTCCTGGACTCTTGAGTAGACAGAGATATTGAATTGGGACGTAACGCAGAGCGCGAACTCGTTCAGTGCGACGCCTTGACCGAACCCGGTTTCGCTCGGGAGGGGTGGGTTGATCGTCTGGCTCAAGACCCACTGATCACCTGGTTTTGTATAGATTTCTACTTTTCCTGCTTCACCTGGATTGGCGTGGGGAAGCCCGATCGCGGCCATCGGTCCATGAAGATCGATGCTGCCGACAGGTTCCTCGTCCGCACGGAGAGGATCTTCTCGGAACCAGGTGCGACTTCGCGGGCGGTAGAACAAGGTGTAAGCTGCTTTCTGGTTGCCTCCATCGGTGCCAAGAAGTAGCCGGTCGTCGTCAAGGGCCAGAGTGGTTCCATAACCAGGGTAAGGGATCCCGGAGATGGTGTGTTCAAGGATCCACTCGGAGTCCTGACGGATATAAATGAACGCGCCTCCAGGGATAGAACTGCCCATCAAGTGAAAAGCGGGCGCTCCGATGGCGAGGCGGTTTCCATGAATTGAAAGAGACTCCCCGAATTCTCCGAAGCTCTGGAATTCAGGGGCAGTTATCGTTTGCTCGAGCTCCCATGAGTCATTCCTGTTGCGGTAAACCCACACTCTTTGCCGCCCCTGGGAGTCGCTTACGGCGATCGTGTCTTGATCGATTGCAACCGGCACTTTGTAATGCGCGAGATTCGTGAATCTTCGGAGTTCCGAATCAAAGATCCAATCCCGTCCGCTTCTGCGATAGACGTCGACGGTGGCGATGCCCTCGAGCCCGGAGTTGCAAACGACCAGGAATTCTTCGGAGGCGGCGATTGAGATTGCGTCGCCCGTGTATTCGATGAACTGGCGGAGCTCAAACCTGCACTGGGCTTTTGCGGGCGGAAGAGCGGTTAAGGAGGCGAGAACCAGCGCTGGGAGGTAGGCAAGGAAGCGCTTGAATTGGCTAGCCATGGATTTGCTCCTGGGTGGACTGTCCATCTACAAAGAACGGGACACAACGAATGTTATGAAAAATCGTCCCAGAATGCCAGATGGAGGCAGTCAGGGTGTTTTCCCGAGAATGATCCGGTAGTTGTGGCGCCTGAGAGTGCTACCGTGCTGGCTAGGCCTATGGAATATGGGAGTAGACGCGGGAACAATGGGGAAATGGCTGGCGTATGGAGTGTCATTGAGTTAGCCATGAATGGAATGGGAGCTCCGGTTGCTGGGAGCCATTTCGAACGGCATTTCACGATGCTCGCTTCTTTGCGAAAAGGAAAAATCATGCGGATTGCTGTCTATGCCCCTCTTGCAGTTGTTGTCATTCTCGTTCTCCTGGAGGCTCAAAGCTCTGGCGGAACACTTGACTTTGGCGAGCGAAATCCCAAAGCCCTTCCGGAGGTAGCTCAGCTCGATTTCCTGGTGGGGGAGTGGAAGCTTGCGACCCTGTTCTATGACGGGAATGGGAAGGTTTTGCGAAAGGCTGACGCGACACTGAAGTCCTGGTATATCCTCGATGGCCACGGATTTCAGGTCGAAGAGAGGCACCAACCGGTTGCGGCCGGTCCATCCGGAGACCAGGAGGCATTCGTCTCTACTGCGATCTTCAACTATGACAAGGAGAACAAGAAGTGGTCGGGTTGTTCGGTCAACACGTTGGGGAACCGAAAGTTCTTGGACGGCAATTTCGAGGACGGAAGGCTCGTCTTGACCCAGGACGGAAAGATGTTTCGAGGCCGGAAAGGGAAGAACCGTCTGATCTACTCGGACATCACGAAAGATAGTTTCAGCTTTCAGCTCGATCTGTATGACGCGACCGGAGATCGCTGGTACGAGAAGACGTATGCATACACGGCAAAACGAATCCGGTAGGGTTGACCATACCAACGATTTTCGAGGGAAAAATGGCGGATGAAGTGCTGGTGAGGACGGTTCCGGGATTCGAGGAAGTCGTGATCGTCCAGCTGAACAGGCCAGGTCAGAGCAATTCAGTTAACGACATTGTCATGGAGCAACTCGAGACGATCCTTGACGATTTGAACGACAAGATCCAGATCATCATCCTGACTGCTGCGGGGGACAAAGTCTTCTGTGCGGGGGGGGATCTTCGCTACTTTTCCACGCTCAAGACCCGAAGCGATGGGGAGGCGATGTCGCTGAGAATGCAGGCCATTCTGCGGCGACTCTGGGAAGGAGACCGAGTTGTTATCGGAGCGGTGAACGGTAAAGCTCTCGGGGGTGGATGTGAGATCCTGACTGCTTGCCACTTTCGAATCGTTTCGGAAGATGGGACGTTTCAGTTCGTTCAGGCAAAGAATGGTCTCACCACCGGCTGGGGTGGGGGCGTACGATTGTTAAGACTCCTGGGAAGGACCCAGGCCTTGCGTTTGCTTATCACCGGCGAATGCATTGATGCTTGCGAAGCCAAGAGAATCGGGTTTGTGGATCGTGTGGTGAGCGGGGACTCGCTCGAGAGCGCGGCACTGGAAATGGCGCGGGAGATCAGCAACAACTCACCGAGTGCGGTCCGAGCCTTTCTGAAACTTGTCTCCTGTGACGATCGTTTCGAGGTAGAGCGACTCACGAACCTGGAGACCGAGTTTTTTGCGGACAGCTGGGAATCAAATGATTTTCGGGAAGCGTTGAGCGTCTTCCTGAGGCGCCCATCCTAGGGATCATTTCTTGACCGGCGATTCCCCGGGCTTCGTCACTCCCTGGACAGGCTCGACTTTCAGATGTTCGGTGTTTGGCGCTTCCGGAGCGCGGAGCCGCAGGGACATCGCCTGGGCCTGACGACTGTAGTCGATCGATTCGCCAAGAATCCTGGCCGCCTCCTGGTCTGCGTGGAAACCCCGCGAGTTTTCGCTACTGATGTAGTCAAGTCTCCACATCGCGCGTCGTTGCAGTCCAAAGACTTCCTTGAGCTGCTCATCGGTTGCGCCGGCAGCCTTGGCCTCGAGAATTGCGTCGAGCATGTCGGTCATGGCGATGGCTGCGCGATCCATGAGAGAGAGAGTGCGTTGCTGAATGGTCTCGACTCTCTCCCGTAGTTCGGCTTCCGGAACATGATGACACGTCTGGCAGGCGTTGTTGATGTTTGCAAGAGGACTGCGTACATCGTGGCTGCTGAGCTTCATGGCTCCCTGGCGCTCGTACGGCATGTGACAATCTGCGCAGCTCACACCGCTCCGAGCGTGGATGCCGTAGCTCCAGAGTTCGAACTCGGGATGTTGCACTTTGAAGACCGGGGCTCCCGTTTCTCCGTGCTTGTAATCATAGAAGTTGCTTCCATCTGGAAACTTCTTCTCTTCCCAGAACTTTTCGAGCTGCTCCATGCGAAGCCCGTTGCCCCAAGGAAATGTGAGAATGTCTTTGTTGGCGCAGTAGTATTCGACGTGACACTGGCCGCAGGCAAAGGATCGCATTTCCTGGCGGCTCGCCTCAGCATTTGGACTGTACGGCGTCTTGCGGTCGCCTTGTCGCCAGCGCTCGATGCTCGGAAAGTGAGGTGTGGGCTCGTCGCTTTCTGCAAGCGCCGCGATGCCCAGGACGAACCCGGGGCGAGTCACCCGGATGGCCATGGTTGCAGGGTCGTGACAATCAATGCAGCTCACCGGATGCGCGCCACCGAGTCCCTGGTGATCTGCGGGTACCGGCGGATCGAAATTTTCGTCCGTCACGCCACTTTCGGGAGTGCCGGAGGACGGTGTGCCGTCAGGCGCTGCCGAAAGGAGAGCGAGGACCTCGTGATAAGGCTTTTTGCTGACTTCTTTGAACCCTCGGATGACCGCCGGCATGTTGAAAGACCCGGCAAGAGCCGCGTCATCGGCCGGCTGGCCCATGGCTTCGAGGCCTACTTTTCGATACATGACGCTTGTGGAACCGTGACAGTGAATACAGGCCCCGGCCTGTGGTTTCTTCGTGACGCGCTCGGTCACGCTTTGGTCGTAAAGCATGTAGGCATGGCCCCGAGCTTCGCGGTAGTCGATGCTGAAGGCATAGCCGGCATACAGTCTTTTCAGCCACGGGTACGTGTCGAGCTTACTTTGAGTGAGTGCGCTGCTGCCACCAAAGAACTTGTCTCCCGCGGTTGCAAGGTAGCCGTCGTAGTGGTGCGGCCAGTTCAGGCCCCAAGGCGCCGGGTCCGTGCTGGTTTCGTTGACTTCGACCTGGCGCACAAAGGGCGTTCTTGCCTCATGCTTTCGCCCGAACATTTCGATCAAAACCCACGCCACAACGAATGTGGCAAGAAGCGTAGCCAGGAACAACAGCGCCGGGACATGAATTTTACCCGACGCCGGTTTCGCGATTCGGTTCGCCACCCTCATCCTCCATATGCTGCTGATTTTTATCGTTGTGCGTGCCCGACGCTTTTGTGGCAGTGCACGCAGAGTAGTGTTTCGTTACCGGGCTCCACGGGGAGCATCGAGTTGACGTACTCGCTGTGACAGTGCAGGCAAGCATCCTGGGTCACCTGGCGATTTCTTGGTTTGATTCGAATCGGCTCGGCAAAGTCCCCGGTCGTAAAGGCGAGGGAGTGAAAAAAGCCGTTGTCCGCTTTGGTGATCCACTTGCCCACCTTGTCCGGCTTCAAATGACAATCATTGCACGAAGCGACCGAGCTGTGGCTGGATTTCACCCAGGAGTCGTAGTGGGACTGCATGACGTGACAGTTTGCGCATGCGCTGGGATCATCCTGGAGATAAGCTCCGCCCTCTCCATACCCGAATGTGAACACACCGAGTCCACACAAGACACCAAGCGCGGAAGCCAGAATCGCGGTCTTTTTCATTCTGCCGCCGTCGTTCCAGGCCCTCGGCCGATTGGAGGTAATGAGGGGGGAATGGGTTCGGGCTTCGGCAACGATATTCCTCTTTTGTCTCGTGGGGTGAATCAACTGGGGACCCAGCAGCCCGTTAGCCTAGGAATCATCAAAGCCAATACAACCACGGTTGCAAGAAAAGCGAATCTTAAATGTGACAAACTCTAAACAAGGTTCTATTTTGATTATGTCAAATGTGTTCGGCCGGAAGACCGGGAGCGGAGCTGAAGCTATGGACTCATCAAAGAGTAAAGAGTTGGAAGAACGGCTGCGCGAAGCTGGTTTGCGCGTTACTGCTACCCGAGTCGAGGTTTATGAGTTTCTCCGCGAGCTGGGTGGGCATCATTCGGTCGATGACATCTTCAAGGCCCTCACGGAGCGTGGGCACAAGATTCCTCGAATGACTGTCTACAACGTCGTTACGGATCTTGAAGGCGTTGGCCTCCTCATGTGCGCCGATGCGGGCCCCGGCCGTGCACTCTATGAAGTTGCCGATGTCTGGCACCACCATTATGTGTGTCGGGTCTGCGGGACGATTTTCGACGTTCCTTGTTTGGTGGGAGAGAAACCTTGCTTGACCCCTCCCGGAACTCTCCCGGGATCGGTTGACGAAGCCCAGGTGATTTTTCGAGGAGTTTGTCGCGACTGTTCCGGCTCAGAAAAAGGAGTGAATGAGTGAACTGTTTTTGCTGTCAAGATCAACCGTCCCCTGGGGGGATGAGGATTTCGGCTGGTGCCGCGTGTGGAGTCTGTGTCACGTGCGGAGTGGCCGTGTGTCTGAAGCATCTGAGCCGTTTCGACGGCTCTGTACATTGTGTCGAGTGCAGCAAGAAGCCCATCGGGGCAACCGGAACTGATCGGAGAAGTACCATTGAAGAAGGAATCTGAAACCAGCGAGAAAAACTCTCTATCGAATGTTCGATCCGTCTCATCGGGACCGTCTCGCCGCGAGAATCGTCGGTGCTCTTGGCCAGGCTCGTCCCGAGGTGCAGCTTCGACAACTCGGCCATTTCTTCCGAGCCGATAGCGACTACGGTCAGAGAGTCGCCGATGGGCTCGGGATTGACGCGAGTGAGGTTGCTGAAGAAGTCTCTGGGGCAACTGTTTCACACCAATAGATGTTTTCGTTCTCGGGAGGGAGGGGATCTTCTCCTCCCTCAATCTTCGTGATCACGATGAGCCAAGGCGGTCGAGTCCACAAAGACCACTTCGATTCGAGTGATCCATGCTTGGGTTGTCGATTCTCCCAGGATCCGAATCGAAACCTCATGTCGTTCACCGGACATCATTGGAATAATAGAGAGCGGGAATTCGGATCGGGCAAGGCCGCCGTTGCCGAGCTTGTGGGCCTTGGAAATAACAGACCCGTTCACACCGACCTCGATCCAGGCTTCACCCCGGTGTGGCAGCATCTCCCGTACGCTTTTCTGGGCGTCAATACGAAGAGCAAGTGGGTAGCTGTTCTCAAGCACCGAAACCGTAAAGGAGGCTCGAATCCGAGAAATGCCAGGCTCGCGCAACTGGATTGACTTCCTGCCGATCATCGATGTCGTGTCGTTAAGCCACAAACCCGTTCCTGATTCTTTTGATCGAACGGTGCTCCTGACGCAATCCCATTCGGCCACTCCCAGCGGGTTTTCCATCCGTCCGCCATCAGGCCAGGTCACCGGGTCCAGAGTCCCGCTTTGTGAGTAGCCGAGGCGATTTCCAAGATGTGTTCCGAGGTCATGAGCCTGCTCACGGTTGTCGCCAGCAACGAGACGCCGACCGACCTCAAAAGCCTCCTCGAAAGGTGCAAAGTCCTCACCCCACTCAGCCATTCTTCGGTGGGCCTCATGGCGCTCATTAGTGACTGTCGACTCCGGTGCATCGGCCAGCGACAATGCCAGGCACATTCCGTATTCTTGGGATACTCCGCGATTGTGGATCGGCGCCACTCCGCTTGCCGCGAGGGCTTGCGACGATATGTTTCCCCCGAGATCCATGGCGGTGCAGCTGATGGCCGGGAGCCCAGAGGCTCGCCGGACGAGATTGATGGCACGGTGAAGGTTCCAGAATGAATCCCGAAGCAGACGAACCTCGCCATTCTCACTGATTTGATCTGCGAGCTTGCCCAATTCTGTTTTCTCTAGTGCAAGAGATGCGGCTTCGGCATCGCCGAGTCCAAGGGAACGCTCGACAAGCCGCTGAAGGCAGCGTAGGCCAAGGCGCCAGGATTCCAAGCGATCGTCATTGTCCTCTCTTGTCTTGAGCCAATCAGAAACCACCGGAATCTCCGAATGAGTCCCGCAACCCGAAAGAGCCGAAAGGGCTTCCAGGGATCGTTCGACATCGTCCTGTGCCAGAACGGAGACGCAGCGTGCTCGGTGGTTTCGGCTCGCCTGACGATCTTCTGGCGACTCATCGGGACGATCGGTGAAGATCTTTCCGAGTAGAGGCAAGGCGTCGAATGAGGCATCGCTCTCGCTTGTATTTATCGGAGTAGAATAGAGAAGATAGGTACCGAGAAAGCGATGAGTGACGAGGCCATCAAGCTCGACATAAGCGGCGGCCAGGATCAATGCTTCCTTCTGACCAAGGCTCGCATAACGCCGGGCCACCGGAAGAAATCCATCGTGACTTGATTCTTGCTCCGGATTCACTCGTGAGTGGATTTCTGGTGCGAAAACAGTAGCGAGTAGATCTGGAACAAGATTTTCAGCTTCCAGTAGGTTCTCTAGGTCGCCGCTTTGCCACGACTGATCCAATTGATCCAGGGCTTGAGCGATTCCCCAGCCCCAGTTCCAGACCAGGACGGTTGTGACGAGGATGGTCGTCACCAAGGTACCACGCAGTCCAAATCGCAGAACTCGACCGGGATTCCTTCGGACCCATCGTCTAATCTTTTCGACGCCCTGGATGCGCCGGGCCGAAACGGGGCGATCCTCAAGCCACGACCGAAGGTCCCGAGCGAGCATTCCTGCTTCGGGATACCGACGTTCGGGTTCAAGTTCCGTGGCTTGTGCGATCACCGCCTCCAGGTTCGGATCGATATCGGGAACGTAGATCGAGAGTGGACGAACTTCGGCTCCATCGTTCGAAGAACCGGGTCGTGCCCATCTTGACTCAGGTCGCCGCCCCGAGATCAAGTCGTGCAGCATGAGTCCCAAAGAGTAGACGTCTCCCCGCTTGTCCATGGCTCCGTTCGCCAGGACTTCCGGAGCCGCGTACGATGGAGTGGCCCAAACCGTCGATTGAATCTGGTCGGTTGGACGCACCAAACCAAGGTCAACCAGGACCGCCGATCGAGCAAGCGGAGAACCTCCTCCCTCGAGCACCACGTTGGCAGGTTTGATGTCACCGTGGATCAGGCTGTTCTCGTGAAGGAGTGTCACGGCCGAAGCTACCTCCAACGCCCGGGAAACAAGGTCGCGCAGTTCCGATCTTGGCGCCGACTCCCCGTTTACACGCTTTTCGAGCACATCGCGAAGTGTTGGCCCTGGAACCAGCCGCATCGCGTAAAACACATAGCCCCGCTCCTCGTCTTCACCCGTGCCGTACACGGGAACCAGATGAGGATGATGAAGGTTTGCCGTGATTTCTGCCTCGATTCGAAAACGCTCCCGGCCCCTCCAGTCGAGACGCTGAGGCAAAAGAACCTTGAGCGCCACTTTTCGATTGCCAAGGTCGATTTGTCGAGCCCGATAGACCTCGCTTGTGCCACCTCGTGCAAGGAACGATTCCACCACGAAATCACCGATGCGATCCCCCGGACGCAGGCTGGACGGCGCGAAATTCTGAGGGTTCGGTTGTTTTGGCGCGACCTCCGGGGAAGTTACATCTGGATCTGTATCCGGGGCTACAGGTTGTGATTCTTCTCGGGGGCACCTTTCAATGAGCTTGAAACGGATTCCTGCGTCCTCCGGATACGGGCCGAGGGAATGATGGTCGCTGAGTAATCGCAGCACTTCTCGATGGAGGTCCGGGTCGGTTTCCTTCAGTTCGTCAAGAGAAGACCTTTGCTCGTCCTCAGAGAGGACTACGACCCCCTTGAACGCGGACGCCGCACGTTCCGTCCGAGATGCAGTGTTTTCGTGGGCGGGCATGATTTCTCCATTTGTCAGAAAGGTGTCGCTTCAGATCAGGATGTTCTGCTAGTTTCCAGGCCATGTTAGATGAGAACGTCAACAATCCAGGCGAAGCGTCGATCGAACCTTGTACGACTCCGGGTGAAGTGACCAAGGTATTACAGCGTATACGCTCCGGCGATTCCAGTGCAGCTGTTCACCTTTGGGAGCTTGTGTATGGTGAGCTCAAGAAGATTGCTAGTTTCCATCTTCGCCAAGACAGAGCCTCTGAGATCCTTCAGACCACGGCTGTGGTTCATGAAGCCTATCTACGCCTCGTTCATCGCAGTCGGGTCGGATGGGAGGATCGCGCCCATTTTTATCGGACCGCGGCCCGGGCCATTCGCCGAATTCTTGTCGATTGGTCACGAAGTGCGCAGGCCGGAAAGCGAGGTGGAGGACGCAAGAGAGTTGTGCTGGAAGATTCCATGCGCATTTGTGGGCCACGGGACATCGATCTTCTAGATCTTGATGATGTTCTTGAGCGGTTTCAGAAGGTGGACCGTCGCGCTTGCGAAGCGTGCGAATTGCGGGTCTTCTCCGGCCTCTCTACCCAGGAGGTGGCGCGAATTCAGGGTGTTTCAAGGCGGACCGTGGTTGCGGATTGGGAGTACGCGCGTACTTGGCTTTCACGTGCCCTCCAGCCGGAAGATCCTGAAACCTCCCAATCTCCCGGCTGGCACCCTGATGTGAGTGATAATTTTAACCACCCTTGAGTTCGATAGAGGGCTGTACTCGCGACTCTTTAATAGATCAGATTGACGAGGGGATGTTCGGCGCCAACCACGGTTCCAAGGTCGTCGGCGGCGGCAGTTATGTCCAAAAACTGGCCGTACTTGTTGCCGACCACCACAGAGTGAGACGTTTGGCTATCACCTCGCATCGCGTTTCGTGTGAGGAGGTTTTTGGGGGCATCGACGAGGATCCCGGTGTCGTTGTCCTCAAAGAAGTTCATGTCGATTCGATTGTCGCCGCCCGTGACGTGCATTCCTCCGCTGCCGTTTTCGTTGGAGACATTCCGGAACAAGAAAGAATCCTGATTGACTGAGAATCCGTCGTCGGCGTTCAAAAGTGCAGTGCATCGGGTCACCACGCAAGAATCGTTGACCAGAAATCCGTCTCCGCCATTCAGGACAGCCGTGCAATCGTTCATCGAGCCCGAGTTGATTTGGATCCCGTCAACTCCGTTGTCATAGGCCGTGCAGTTTTGCACCGTCCCTCGTCCCGCCACAAGTCCATGTTGCATGTTCCCGGAAAGATGCAGACTCACGAACGAGCTTGACTCCGCCGTGAGAGCTGAGACTCCATCGTTTCCCCAGCCGCGAATCGAACCATTGCGGATCGAGATGTTGCTTCTGGAACCGTTGACTCGAATTCCGGTAAGACTGCCTCCGACTCCCTGAAGATCGAACCCGTTCAAGTCGAGTGTGACATCGTTGGAGTCGATGAGAATTCCATCCGAGCCCGAAGTACCCACTAACGATCCGGCTACGTAGTAGCTTCCTGGGCAGGAGATGATCAGAGGGAGAGTTGTAATCGGGACCCTTTGCGCGCTACCTGGATTCGCCCATTCCGCGTCGCCGTTAGCGTTGATCGCGGTGAGAACCGCACCCGCCTGGGGGGATCCTCCTCGGATTCTTACCTGTCCGTTGATGTCGAGCTCCCTACTCGGGGAGTTTGTTCCAATGCCCACATTACCGCTATTGTCGATGATCATCATGACTTCGGAGATGTTGCGGCGAAAATCAGCGATCGGTCCGGCTCCGTTCTGGTTGGCAACGAACGAGGGGATTGGTCCCGGAGTGTTCGCAGTAACGGCCGTTGTCCCTCCCACCAAGAGCCGAGCACGGGCGTCCGCCATCAAGCCGATCCCGATGGAGTTTGAGTCTTCTCGAAGAACAGAGTTTCCAATGGACTGTGGACCGGTGAATTTGCAGATTCTTCCGGTTGTTCCGGAGCCATTGATCGGATTGCCGACCGCTGCAACTTCCGTTGGGGCGAACTGGGCGGCTAGAAGGATCAACCCCAAAAAGACAAAGAGAAGAGCCGGAGTTCGAAGTGTTCGCATAAAAATTCCCCTGATTTAGATTGAGTTGACATCTCGCCACGACAACGCTTGTTGTGGCATCGCGGGGAAAAGCGTAGCGCGTTTCGAAACTGCGCAGTGTTTTTTGGGGATTTTTGTTCCGGGGTCGTAATCATGCGCCCCTGCATCAGAACTTCACGTTGAGATCAAGCCGGAGTCTCCATTGGTTTCGATCGCTGTCGGTAGTTTGTCCCGGGGAGCGGCTTTCCCGTTCCGATACCAGACCCCAGGCCTGAAGGTCGATGGCCTCCCCGATCTTGTAGCCGAATGACAGGACATGGCTTCGGTGATTGGTCCGGAGAACGAAGTCATCCTGAGCGAGGGGGGAAAACACCGCATCTTGCTCGACGAGCTGCCATTGGTAGAAGATTTTCCAGTCTCCCTTCTCCTCCAATTTTCCGGCGAAAGCCCCCAGCGCCCATCCCTGGTCATCCGCCCCCTCAGCTCTCAGGTTCCAGATGAACTCACCCGCCAGCCCGACCGGA
>JAJDCM010000179.1 GCA_029260825.1 Planctomycetota bacterium
TGGAAATAGCTTTTTCCATCGTCGAGAGAGTCTCTCACGTTCATGTCACTGTAGATTTCAACCGGGGTCCATTCAAAAGACCGGGCACAGACCGGCCCTCCTGCAGAAGCAAGCAACAAGTTCACCGAGACCGTTTTCAGATAGGTGGATTTTCCGGCCATGTTTGAACCGGTTACGATCATGACGTTGGCTTCTTCGCCCAGGCTAAACCGATTCCGAACAACTTTCTGCTCTTCCAGAAGCGGGTGTCCGATCTCGGAGCCTCGAATCCTCGGTTTGTCTTCCAGGAGCGGGTTGGGGATGGTGAATGAAGTCTGCTCCGCCAGGGGGCCCGCCAGAGAAAGTAGTGCTTCCAGCTCGGCGAGAGCCCCGATGGCCTGTTCGAGTTCCTTTGATTTCCCGAGGAGAAGTTTTTCGGCCAGGGGGACGAAACGGAGTTCCCACAACGTGACCACGTTGAACACCTCAAAGAGCGTTCCGTAGGCATGGATCTCCAGCATTCTCACGTACTGACGCAATTGCCGATTGACCGGCCGCAGGTGGGCCAAGGCTTCCTTGACCCGGATGAGATCCCGGTCGCTGAAGTTCGCGCTGCGGAAGAGGTCATCGAGTTCTTTGAGTCCGTCTAGCAGGGGCCCAAAAAGGAGCACTCGATCCCGGGCGGCATTCGTTCTCTTCAGATAGTGCCCGATAACCCCCATGTTGATCAGAACTTCCATCATCAAGAAGGGAAGAAAAAGTAGGACGTCCTGAAAGAGAGCCAGAAAGCCCAGAATGGCGGCAATTGTGCCGAGAGTATGGCCAAGAAGCACGGGAGTGAGGCGTTTTTCGAACAGGGGTGTTGAGCGCAGGAACTCCGGAATCGGATCGAGCTGTTTGTCCCGCAAGGGGACCAGGGTTTCGAGGAATTTCTGGCGAAGTCCATTCTTTGCAGCGAGGGTTGAGACGGCCTTCTGCCGCTCCTTGATCTCATCGAGGGAAAACATGACGTGAGAAAGCATGTGGGCAAGTCGACGGCTGCCAAAGATCGTGCTCGAGACGTCCAGAAAGCCAAAGAGAGGACGGGGTCCTGAGAAAAGATCAAGATCTTCGGCAAGACCCCGATCTACGGCGAAGAGCTCTTTTTCCTCCGCAAACAGCCGTTTCCCCGAGTCAAGGGGAAGAGACGAAGCAAGGAGCTCCGGGGCCTTTCGGAATCTTTTTCGGGTCGTTTGCCGTTCGAGGCTCTCTTCGGCTAGCACTTTTCTTACCCGTGCGTATCGCATGCGTCGACGCAGCTTTCCGTCGGCGGCGAGGACGAAAATGAATGCCCCGATTCCGGGCAGTCCGATGAAAAGAGGATAGAGGAGGGATTCGGCGGCGCCAATGGCTCCGACCAGGCCCACAAAGAAGGTTGAGAGCCGTAGAATGGATAACCGACCCGATTTCTCTTTGAGGACTTTGATCTCCGCATCAATTTCCAGGATGCTGACTTCTTCGTCAATTTCTTTGAGGAGCCACCCGTCGTCTTTGTCGGATTTCTCGGGTTGGAGGGGACTTGTGTCCGATTGGGTCGTGGATCGGGTCATTGAAGGGAAATCGTCTCCTCGAGAATTGTCAGGTTTGCGAAAGGGATCGGGTGGGGGCATTCTAACAAGCCCGAACGGTCCGTGCCTCCGGTCTTGGCCGGCCGGTCCGGGTTCGTCTCTTGCATCCCCGTTTTCGCCGGTGTTGTCTCGAAATTGGGAGAAAAAGCAATGAGCGGAATGGACGCAGATCGGCAGCTTTTTGACCTCGTGAGTCATCTGGTTCAGGCCCCTAGCGTTTTTGGGAACGAAGAAGAGGTGGTCAAACGTGCGTTCCAGGCCATGGCGAAATGCGGGTTCGATTCCGTGGAAATCGATTCGGTTGGAAACGCGGTGGGAGTCGTTGAGGGCAAGAATCCCGGCCCGACCCTGCTCTTTGACGCTCATCTGGACACGATTGACGTCATCCCTCGGGAAGCCTGGACCCGGGATCCCTTCGAAGGAGCGATTGATTCGGGAAGGCTCCATGGGCGCGGAACCTCGGATATGAAAGGGGCGCTGGGCGCCATGATCACCGCAGCGAGTCGGCTTGAACGTGACACTCTGGGTGGGCGGGTGGTGATTTCAGGGTCGATTTCCGAGGAGATCGTGGAGGGTCGAGCCTTGCAGGCGGTCATGGACCGGTATCCACCGGACTTCGTCGTGATCGGAGAGTCGACCGAGCTTGATCTTGTTCGTGGAGGTCGGGGGAGGGCGGAATATACGCTCACCGCTCTGGGGAGGCCCGCCCATGCCTCAACTCCTCATCTTGGACTGAACGCCATCCATCGCATGATGGACGTGATTCGAGAGATCGAGGCCATTCCGGCGGCGGAGCATCCGGTGGTGGGGAAAGGTGTCATGGCTCTGACAGATATCGTTTCTGATCCGTATCCGGCCCAATCTGTTGTGCCGAGCCGTTGTGTCGCCACTTTTGAGCGGCGCCTGATCCCGGGTGAGACCCGAGATTCCGTGGAGGGCCTTCTTGCGAGCGCATGTGAACGGGCACGAGCGGATGATACGGAAGTGAGACTCGCCGAATTGAAGTTTCGGACCTACAAGGGAGAGGATTGGGAGGGGCCAAAATGGTTCCCGGCCTGGGTCCTTGAGGAGGAGCATCCCTTTCTTCAGGCCTCCCGGCGGGGGCTCATCGGTTCGGGGCAAAGCCCAGGGCTCGCGTCCTATCAATTCTGCACGAACGGAGCCTACAGTGCCGGAGTTGCCGGGGTCCCCACGGTGGGGTACGGCCCCTCGAGTGAGGCTCATGCCCATGTGATCGATGAGTCTGTTTCTCTCGAGCAGCTCGTCCGGGCGGAAGCGGGTTACCGAGGGATCATGAGAGAGGTTCTTCGGATCCAGTAATCCTTCTCACTCCTGTCGTGAGCTTGAGCGCGGTCGAGCGGACAAAAAAACCCGCGGCTCGTCAAAGCCGCGGGTCAGGATATTCATCCCATCATTCGAAGCGATCAGTTTCTCGGCAAAGAGCGATTCAGAGCCTCGACGACTCCATTCACCTTGCTTGCTCCGGCCTTGACCTGGATGCTGGATCCCTCGAAATCATTTCCGATGGGCTCCACTCGGCCTCCGAGCTGGGCTCCCAGGAATCCTTCGGCGACTGCATTGAAGGACGCGCTGTTCTGGGGACGACGGAATCCGTGGCCTTCATCCGGATACAGGACGTAGGTGACGGGAATGTTCTTTCCGACCATGGCTTCTACGATTTGATCGGACTCAGCTTGCTTCACCCGGGGATCATTGGCCCCCTGGCCGATCAGCAGCGGCTTCTCGATCTTGTCGAACCGGGAGATGGGGGAACGACTGGTCAGGTACTCCCGACCCTCCTCGGTCCGGTGATCACCAACTCTCTTGGTAAAGAGCGAGATCATCGGCTTCCAGTATTCCGGAATGGATTCGAACAGGGTGATGAGGTTCGAGGGGCCGACGATATCAACGCCACAGGCAAACGTATCGGGAGTGAACGTCAGGCCAACCAATGTGGCGTATCCGCCGTAGCTTCCGCCCATGATTCCGACCTTGTCCTCATCCGCGATTCCGGACTTGACCGTCCAGTTGACCGCATCAATGAGGTCGTCGTGCATCTTTCCTGCCCACTCGAAGTTCCCTGCGTTGACGAAGTTCTTGCCAAAGCCGGTAGAACCCCGGTAATTGACAGAAAGAACTGCATAGCCCCGGTTGGCGAGCCACTGGTGGTAGGGATGATAGCCCCAGCTATCTCGCGCCCACGGGCCGCCATGAACGAACAGAACCATCGGAAGCGGTTCGGTGGGAATATACTGATCGGTTACTTCGGTCCCGAAGGGGACGGTCAAGTAACTCATGAGGGTGAGTCCGTCTCGTGACGGAATCCGGACCGGATGCATCTTGGCGAGACTCAGGCCGTCAAGATCAGGACGGTTGCTGAAGAGGAACTTCGTGGTCTGCTCCTTGCGGTTGAAGTGATAGTAGCGTACCGGCGCCGTGTCCGAGCTGTAGGAAACGATCCAGTTCAGATCATCCTGGGTTCGGGAGTTCACGCTGAGCTCGGTGCCGGGAACCTGACCGCGAAGGAATTCCACGTCCTTTCTTACGCCCTCATCGAGAATGGTCCAGTTGACCTTGTCGTAGTTGGAGGCAACCGCTTCGATGGTCTTCTTGGTGGGGTGAATCATGGCGCCCACAACATCACAGCGCGGATCGCTGTGGACGACTTCTTCTTCACCGGTCGTCAGGTTGACCATCGTAAGAGCTGCGGTGTCCCGACCTCGGCTGTCGATCATGTACAGGATATTTCCGGTCTTATCCAGTCCGTACGGATTCGTGGTCAGGTTGTCTTCCGGGCCGATATCGGCGAAGGTCTTCCAGTCATCTCCATCACGCTGAAGGATCTGGGTGATTCCCTCCGGAGTGACCTTCATGGCCATCACTGCTTCGAAATCGTCGTTGGTCACATAACCAAGGACCCCCGGGTTCTCAAGAACCAGAGTTCGCTCGCCGGTGGAGATATTCACCTTGTGGAGATCATGGAACTGAGGGTTCCGATCGTTCATCCCCACGAGGATCTCTTCCGGGAACTTGGGACTCGTATGCTCGATCCGGGCCTGAATTCCGGCTTCCGGAGTGAGGGTCGTGTGCTTTTCTGTCGCCAGGTCGACGCTGTAGATGCGCCAGTTCTCGTCGCCCCCTTCATCCTGAATATAGAGGATGTGGTTGCTGGTGAAAGCCCAGTTGTAGTTCGAGATTCCTCGATGGGTGGCGAACGTGACCGGTTTTGCCTGGTCCGGATCATCGACGGGGCCTACCCAGACGTTGATGACTCCTTCGACCGGAGCTAGATAGCTGAGCTTGGTGCCGTCCGGGCTGATCCGGGGAGCGGTCTTGTCTGGATTGCCAAAGAAGGTGGTGCGAGGGATCAGGTCGGTCGCATCAATTTCTTCCACACGATTCACGGAGTAAGGCAGGGCGCAGCCGGCAACCAGAAGGGTGCCAGCCGCAACCGCCGTCAGGATCGGTCGCATCAAAGTATTCTCTCCTACGGTGATAAGGGGGTTCCGACTCGGGCCGGATACGGACGTGAATGGAGCGAGATAACTCTATTCTCGCCATACGTCAAGATGCAGAAAGGGTTCCCACATCCACCAGGATCTTGAGGACCCCCTTTTTTCCAGCTCGATCGAAGGCTTTCTTGCCCTGTTCGAGGGGAAAACGAGCCTGAATGAGAGGTTTTACTGAGATGGCACCAGAAGCAAGAGCGGCAAGCGCAGGAGGGAACGGCCCACAGCGGGATCCCAGGATCTCAAGCTCATTGATGACAGCGAGGGAGAGGTCAAGGGGTGGCCGTGCTTCGCTGGTGGTCTTCAGGATGATTTTTCCCCGGGGACGGACCCAGGAGAGGAGAGGCTCCAGCATTCCAGGAGCACCGGTTGCCTCGACCGCGAGATCGTAGGATTTTGCCAGTGAGGGGCTTTTGCCAGGAAGAAGGCCCCGGTGACGGATTTCAGGGGGGAGGAGGTCCTCTCGTTCCTGGTGCCGACCGTGGACGGTGACATCCAGGCCGGAAAGTGCGAGCACCTGGGCGCAGAGGAGGCCAAGCCGCCCATCTCCGAGGACCAGCGCTCGCATGCCCGCCTCAACCTGAGTTTGCTCCGGGATCTCAAATGCGGCGGCAAGGGGTTCGGCAAAGACAGCAGCATCGGAACTCAAGTCCTCGGGAACGAGATGAAGGTTTTTCTGAGGAAGGGAGATCTCGTCGGCGAAGCACCCGGGCCGGTCCAGAATCCCAAGAACGGTTCGGGTGGGACAGTGACGTTCTTTTCCGGCGAGGCAGGTCTCACACGTCTGACAGGACGCGTTGATCTCTCCCACCACGCGTTTTCCCTGATGGGGACCGCTCATGGCGATCCCGACGAACTCATGGCCCGGGATTCCGGAAAAGTCCATGTAGCCTCGCATGAGCGCCAGATCGGTGGAGCAGATCCCGGCCGTGATGACCTTGACTCGAGATTCTCCCTCTGGACATGGTGGGGGAGGAGCATCATCCCGGAAGGAAACCTGGTTCTTTTCGATCCACAGGGCGTGCACGGTGCTACTTGTCTTCCTTTGGAGCGGTAAGCCGGTTTGCCGCGTCGATCAGGCTAGCATCCTTGAGATCAAGGAAAAAGGCATGCCACGGTTCATGCAAGGAGAGGTTGTTTCCCCGGCCTTCTCGCGAATAGTGATCTTCGTCTCCTCCAAGATCAAGGAGAAGTCCCACGGATTGCTTCTTATGATAGCTGGAGTCACCGGTGCCGCCCTGGGAGTCTTTTCCTCCCGGAGATTGATATCGATCCTTACCGCCTCCATCGATGAGAATGGCAACTGCGGTGTTCGCCGCTCCTCCAAGGGAGAGGCCGCCCGCTTCATAGAGGTCATCCCCGCCTTCATCGATGAGGAACCCGACCCCTTCATCCCAGGCCGATCCGCAGTTGGCGACGGTCCGGGTGTGGTACTTGTCATTTCCGGCCACGTCCCATCGGATTCCTACCGCCTGATGGACACCAAAGCCCTGAGAGTAGCGGGTTCCGAAGTTTTCATCGTCTCCGCCCCCATCGTAAAGGAGGCCAAAGCCGAAGTAGTAGCCGCCGCCCTGGCTGAAGTTTCCCGCCTGGAATCGATCTTTCCCATCAAGGTCAAGGCATGCGGCGAATCCGCCCGGGAGCTCGGGAGATGGGGTTCCTCGGAGGCCGGTTGAATAGCCCTGAGAGGCGCCGTGAAATACGTTCGGGCCCGAGTTCCCGTAGACGTCGGGCCATTTTTCATCGGCGAAATACTCATCGTCTCCTTCTACATCCACGAGACCCGAAAAACCGTCTCCGATCGCCGCTCCCTGAGCGTAGGCCCAGGCCTTGTATCGATCGTCTCCTTCAAGATCGTAGAGGAGGGAGATTCCCCGGAGAGAGTAGCTCTGTCCGTAGTCTTCTGCCGTGTAAGTGTCGTCTCCTTCGTAGTCGATGAGCGTGGTCAGGCCCGCCGTACTTGCGGACTGGCCAAAGCGCCCGGAGATGTACTGATCGTCACCCCGTTGATCCACCAGGATCGAGACTCCGAGGACCGCGCTCACCGGGCCTCGTCCCTGACTCTTGTAAACGTCTTTTCCTCGAAGATCGAGAACGACGCTCGCCAGGCAGTTTCGATGGTTGACGGCTGCCTCGTGGTAGGTATCGCTGCCTCCAAGATCGATGATCAGAGCTGCTTGGGCGTCGTACTTGGAGTCCCGACCTCCACCGAGAACGACTCTCTGGGCTGGTGTCTTGCCCACGACGGCGATGATGTCACCGGTGAAGCCCTCGACCAAGGTTTCGGTTCGCTTGGTGCGCAGGAGGCGAGGAGTCAGTTGATCGAGGAACTCCGGTCGAGTCATCCGGTAGAGGACGTTTGCCGTTTTCAAGAGGTAGGCCAGGTCCATTCGTCGAAGATATTTCTTGTAGATCCCGTTGCGAAAGTTCTCCTCCTTCAGATCGGCTTCGTCGATTTCCCGCCCGGGAAAGTGGCTCTGATACCAGCTTTCGGCAAAATCATTCTGCTGGTCAAAGAGCACCTGGATGTCATCTTCGTCATAGCGATAGAATCCTTCCTCGATGGCCTGGTGGGCCGCGTCCATGAGATTGCTGAGAGCGTGAAGCAGTTTCATTCCGGTGACTTCTGGATCTGCCACGTCTTCCCAGGCGCGGGCCAGGTTACCCTGAGACCAGGGCTCGGATCGAGGCGTAGGGGGCTTGTAGGTGTCAATGTCCAGCCAGGCGGCGATGCGAGGGAGCAAGAATTCCAGTTGAAGGCCCTGAGAAGTGGCAAGGGGGAGAAGTAGGTCGTCTCGAAGCTCCTTGGCTCGACCGGGAACCGAGTACGGGTCGTGGAGGCTTTTTAGCACCCTTGAAAGGCAGGTCAGGTAGCGCCGGCTGCTTTTCACTTTCTGCAGGTGATCGGTAACCCCGGTAAGTTCATCACTCACCTTGTGGGCTTCACCAAGGTGTTTCACGATCCGGGTAAGAGGCGATTCCGGACCGGGGGGCTCCTGGGCGGCGAGGATCGTGCTAACGATCAGGGGGGCGACCAGGGACAAAAGGAAGCGAGTCGTTCTTCTGGTTAAAGGTATTCTCATGGTGCCAGGTAAACAGCCCATGGGAAAAGGTGCAAGGGCTGTGTGGTGGGTTAGCAGGGAAAGATCGTCCAGTTTTCCGAAAAAAAAGGTGGGTCGATGAAGACGGGTGAGCCGCTGTTGCTGGTTCCGACGGCGATCGAGCGTACGATGCTCGAGGAAGCTGGAGGATTTTGGGTAGACATCCACATCTGTGGTTTCGGTCCGGTCGCGGCTGCGGCCCGAACTTCGGAGCTCGTCCTCCGCCGCTGGCCGTCCCGGGTCATCCTGATCGGGATTTGCGGTACCTATCGGCCGGAGGAGGCGCCGGTAGGGAGCGCCCACACTTTTGGGCGGGTCCGGATGGATGGGGTTGGAGTCGGCGAGGGGGAGGATTTTCAGGGGCCTTCGGCGATCGGCTTTCCTCAGTGGGAAGGGGAGGGGACGGTGGGAAGGGTCGAGGATAGCCTGGATCTCCCCGGAGTTGACGAGGCCTGCCTACTCTCCGTCTGCTCGGGCTCCGCATCTCCTACCGAGGTCAAGAGGCGGTGCAACCGGTTTCCGGACGCAGTGGCGGAGGATATGGAAGGGTTCGGGGTCGCCCTTTCCTGTGCGGTGCTCCGGGTCCCTCTTCAGATCGTCCGGGGCGTTTCTAACGTTGCCGGGGACAGGAATAAGGACAACTGGCACCTGCCACTGGCCCTGTATGCGGCCAGAGAGAAGGTCGAGGCGCTCCTCACCAGCAATTTTCCAACCGCCTCACCTCCCGTTCCGACCCCGATGAATCGGCCGTAGCCCGGACGCAAAGCCATGAACCGATGGGCATGCCGCCACTCCCGAAATGGGATTTTCAGGCCCCGCCGTTGCAAGCTCTTGTTCTGGAGTGAATAATCCGGGTGAGCTGTATTCGTCTTTGGGTCGTCAATTCTTCCCGATCGTTCAAACCAACTGAAATTCCACGGAGGTCTCATGGACTGGGGCATGAAGAATAGACTGGCGGGTATCATCACTCCCGCCAGCGGTCGTTGCGTGATGTTGGCCATTGATCATGGCTATTTTCAAGGTCCTACGACGGGGCTTGAGCAACCGGGAGAAACGGTAAAACCACTTCTTCCCTACGCCGACTCTCTGATGCTGACTCGAGGCGTCTTGCGCAATGTGATTGACGCAAACAATCGCATTCCGATCGTGCTGCGGGTGTCAGGTGGCACCAGCATTCTGAAAGACGATCTCTCGAATGAAGAGCGAACCGTCTCCGTCGAGGATGCTCTGCGTCTCAACGTCTCCGCAATGGCCATGTCGATCTTCGTTGGATCCGAAAACGAAAAGCAGACTCTCAAGTCATTTTCCGATCTTTGCGACGACGGCCAGAAGTACGGGATCCCCGTGCTGGCGGTGACCGCGGTCGGGAAGGAAATGGCGCGTGATGCTCGCTATCTTGGTCTTGCCACCCGAATTGCCGCCGAGCTCGGGGCAGCCGTGGTGAAGACCTACTTCTGCGATGGATTCGAAAAAGTTGTCGCGGGCTGCCCTGCTCCGGTCGTCATTGCCGGCGGAAAGAAAATCCCGGAGCGCGATGCTTTGAAGCTTGCCTATAGCGCAGTGGGAGCGGGGGCGGTCGGGGTAGATATGGGACGCAACATCTTCCAGTCGAAATGGCCGGTCGAGATGATTCAATGCGTGCGCTCGATCGTCCACGACGGAAAGACGGATGCCCAGGCGTGGGACATGTTGAACGAACTCACCAATGAGGCGGTTCAATCCGGCTCCTGAAAGGAGGCAACATGCCGCTTTTTGTTTTGGTCGGGATGGATGGCCCGAATGGACCAGAAATTCGCGGACAGCACCGCACGGCCCATCTTGCCCACATCGACGGCCTCGATGCGGAAGGTCGTATCTCCTATGCCGGTCCGATCCGGGATGATGGGAATGAAAAGTCCATTGGTGCGGTGATTGTGTTCGAGGCTTCCGATCTGGCAACGGCCAGAGAGGTGGCCCATCAGGATCCGTTTGTCTCCGAGGGTGTGTTTGAGTCCTTGTCGATTCAACCGTTCAAGAAGGTCTATCCCAAGTGAAGAATGGTTTTCGTGACGAAGATGCCAAAGACGCCATTGCCACTTGGGGTGAAGATTTCGGGGAAGATGTAGCGCTTCGAGTCTACACCGCCCGTCTCATCGGGAGGGACCCATCCCTTGTCCTTCACGGCGGGGGAAACGTGTCGGTGAAGACCGTCCAGCATACTCTGCTTGGTGACAAGCCGGCGATCCGGGTCAAAGGATCGGGCTGGAATCTGGCCGACATCGCACCCGAGGGACTTCCCGCGGTGGATCTGGATTATCTGCGCCAGCTGCGAGCTCTTACCGAGCTCACCGACCAGGAGATGACGAACGAGGTCAGAACCCATCTCTTTGATGCGACGGCCCCGACCCCTTCCATCGAGACCTTGGTGCACGCTTTTCTTCCGCACAAATATGTGGATCACTCTCACGCCGATGCGGTGCTGGTTCTCAGCAACCAACCGGATGGGGAGAAGTTGATCAAAGAGGCGCTGGGAGATCGAGTGGCGATCCTTCCCTACATCTATCCTGGGTTTCCCCTTGCCCAGGCGGTGGCCGATCTGATCGAGAAGAACCCGGAAGTTTCCGGGATCGTCCTGTTGCATCACGGACTCTTCACGTTTGGTGATGATGCCAGGACTTCCTATGAGAGGCACGTGAGTCTTGTGACCGCCTGCGAGGAGTTCGCGGCGAAGCGCTGCGGTGCCGGGAGTGAAAAGGCGGCTCCTTCGTCCGGTCCCAGGCCGGAAGAGCTGGCGAGCCGGGTAGGTCCTTTTCTCCGAGGTCTTCTGGCTGTTGAGACATCAGATGCTGACGAGACCAGGCTCCCGATCCTCGAGTGGCGAGCAACCGAGGAGATTCTGGACTTTGTGAATTCCCCGGATGCTGCAAGCCTGTGCGCATCTGGCCCGGTGACGACGGACCATCTGATTCGTACCGGGCGGGTTCCGGCTTTTGTTTCGAACCCGGACTGGAGTGAGGAAGACTCCTGGAAACCTCAGCTTCGAGAGTGCGTCGATTCGTTCCGGACGGATTATGAGTCCTACATCAAGGAGGAGGCTTCCCGTCCTGAAGTTTCCGGGGAAGTCAGAGGAGCAGCGCTTTCAAGCAATGTGTCTCCCCGAGTTGTTCTTCTTCCGGGGGCAGGGCTCTTCTGTTTCGGGGCCACCAAGCAAGATGCGTGCATTGCCGCCGATGTGATGGAGCAGACCATCGGGATCAAGACCAAGGCTACCGCGCTTGGCAAGTACGAATCTTTATCACGCGATCATCTGTTTGATATGGAGTTTCGATCTCTCCAGCTTTCGAAGCTAAAAGCGAATCGTGAGCAGCCTCTTTTCGGGAAAGTCGTCATCATTAGCGGAGGGGCGGGTGCGATCGGAGCCGCGATCGCTCTCACTTGCGCAAGAGCCGGCGGTCACGTTGTTGTTACCGATGTGAGCAAGGAGCGATTGGCACTGGTCGTTGCTCGGGTGGCTTCTGAATGCGGCGAAAGCAGGATTCGATCTCTTGTGATGGATGTGACGAATCAGGACAGCGTTCGGGCCGGGTTTGAAACCTTGTGTCGGGAGTACGGCGGGGTCGACGTGGTTGTGCCCAACGCGGGAATTGCTCACGTTGCACCGGTGGAGGATCTTCTTCTGGAGGATTTCAACCGGGTGCTGAACGTTAACCTGGTGGGTTATCTTCTGTTCATTCAGGAGGGAGTGAAGATCCTGAAAGCCCAGGGAAAGGGCGGAAACATCGTCATCCAGGCCAGCAAGAACGTCTTTGGACCGGGGAAAGACTTTGGTGCCTACAGCGCCTCCAAGGCGGCAGGCCATCAGCTTGGCAAGGTGGCGGCAATCGAGCTTGCGCCCCATGGCATTCGTGTCAACATGATCAACGCCGATGCAGTCTTTGGCGACCCGACCATCCCGTCTGGTCTGTGGCAAGAAGTTGGGCCAGGTCGCGCCAGGAGTCGAGGGATGAAGGAACAGGATCTTCCCGAATACTACCGGGATCGAAACCTCTTGAAGGTTCGGGTCTACGGTCATCACGTCGGGAATGCAGTCGTGTTCTTTGCGAGCAATCAGACTCCAACGACAGGGGCGACCATTCCGGTCGACGGGGGAGTGGTGGAAGCGTTTCCCCGGTAGGGGGGATTCGATCCCATCACCAAGACGAGCTTGCGCAATTCGCCTTCAAGCAGCGACCATCCAGCACCTCTTCCTGTAGAGATCGTGTTCATGTTTGGAACCGTCAACGACGGCTGAAGGCCCGCAAGCATTTCCATTTTCTCGCCACGTCGAGAAAATACGGAACACCTGACTCGATCAACAGTATCAACATGTGATACAGTTCCGCTGGTCGACAAACCAGTGGTTTTCGATCAATCAGGCGAAGATTCCCCCAAAAGGAGGCGGAGGTCATGGGCGCGATGAATATCATCACGATACTGGTTCTAGGAACACTCTCCCTGGGAGCGACCCCCGGTTATCGGGTGGTGGTTGATCCTTCTCACGATGGTGCATTCATCCCTGCCGCCACTGCCATGGCGGCCTTGCACGGTCAAAAATGCGAGGAGTTCGACCCGGGTGACCTGGATGAGTTGTTCTCCCGATTCAAAGATTCGCCTCCAAGCTACGTGGTCTTCGTGATTCCTCCCGAAAAGATCGACGTCAACCTTTCCCGGGACATTCTCTCCCGTTCAACGTCCATTGACGAAGACCCCTTCGTCGACTTTGAATACGGTTTTGTGACCGGGCGTGATGGAGCCGCCGCCTCCAGGTTCGTGGCTCAAATTGCCAAGGCCGGGAAGAGGAAGTTCGAACGCCGGGGGGTCATGTTTGGAAGCTGGGAAGGAATGATTCTTCCTCCCAAACGACCGCTCACCGCGGCAAAAGCAATGGGGCTCGACTTCGAACAGCACTACGTTTGGGTCAAAGACGATGAAGAGAAACGGCGGGAGAAGACTCGAGAAGTTCTTCAGGGCGCAAAGGGGGTCGACACCCTACTGTTTTTCTCCCACGGCTATCCGGATGAGATGGTCGCCTGCTTCAAGGGACCGGATCTCTCCGACTGGAAGGTGGAGCTCCCCGGTACCATGCTCGTGAATTGTTGCTGCTACGGAGGCGCCCCAGGTCAGTGGTGGGAGCCAAGACCCGGAGCATTCGTCGATCGAGGAAAGGTCAAGCTTGAAGATTCCGTGGCACTGGCTCTTCTTGACTCCGGTATCTCCAGCTACTTTGCCGGAATCGACCCCTGGCACGGATGGCTCGCCAACGAGGTCTACTTGAAAGTCGTCGATGACGGGATGGGATTGGGAGAAGCAGCAAAAAATATGGCCGACCGGCTGGCCCTCGACTTTCTTCCCGAGCGAATCCACTTCAAACCGGCTTCCAAGATGAAGTTCGAAGGAGAGGGGACGGACAACCGACGGCGCAACGGAGCCGGCATGATCTTCTACGGGGATCCGGCCCAGTCGCCCTACGGAAACAACGCCAGTCGTCTGGGTTTCGGGAGGATCTCGGCTAAAGAGGGCGGAGCTCTCACGGCAACCGTGGGGACAAAGCCCCTGATCGATGGATATCCAAGCGATGACTTTCTATTCGTCATGAGCTACTTGACCGACTACTATAGCGTCAAGACTCAGGACATCATGAACGAGCTCGCCATGGAGATTTACCGGGTGATTGACCTTCCCGATACGATAGAAAAGGCGCCGGCGTTCAAGGTCATCTCCGCAAAGACCGGGGATCAATACTTGCCAACGGGAACTCCTCAATGCGTGATGGAAACCACCGCAGACGGAAAAAGGAAGCTCCACGTTCGAGTTCCCATCAAGGCTCGGCCCATGGGCACCATGGAAGCTATGAGTATCGCCCAAAAGGGGGTCACCATCGAGCTTGAAGAATAGATGCCAAACCTCTCGACTTCTTCCTGGTGGAAGGGAATTCTCCTCGCAGGGGTCGTTTTTCGGCTTCTTCAATATGCCTCCCTCCAGTCTCTTTGGCACGATGAAGCGGCACTCGTCCTCAATGTGATCGAGAAGGGTTTGTCTCAAATGGCGAGCCCTCTCGATCGGCACCAGGTTGCACCTCTCTTCTGGCTCTACATCGAGAAGCTGATGGTCATGCTTCTTGGTCCAACTGAACTGGTCCTCCGGTTTTTCCCTTTCGTTGCCTCTCTCCTTGCATTGTTGCTGTTCGGGCAATGGAGCCGATCTTCCCTTCAACCCCATGGGGCGCTCGGAGCCGTCGCATTCTTTGCGTTCTCGGATCGTCTGATCTGGCACGGTGCCGAGGCAAAGCCCTATTCTACCGACGTGCTGGTTGCTGTGTTGATCCTGAGTCTTGGGTGGACGGCGATACGCAATCGTTCCAGGGTCCGGTTCTTTTGGGTCACTCTTGGTGCTTCCGTTCTCTTCTGGTTCTCGTTCCCCGCGGTGTTTTCCTTCGGGGCCGTAACGCTCACGTTTCTATTCCGTGAGCCTTCTTTTTTCAGACGGTTCTTCGGCGCCGCAGCACTTTGCCTTCCCGCGGTGCTTTCCCTGATCCTCCTTCTGTCGGTCCCCTCGGCAACGGCTCGGGATCCGGCTCTTCTCGATTATTGGGCCAAGGGGTTCCCGCCCTGGGATCTTTCGTTTTTCTTATGGTTCTTTCGAAACAGCCTTGGCGTCTTTGACTATGTGAGTGAGCCTGTAGGAATTTGCGTAGCTGTTCTCTATGCCCTCGGAATCATTCAGTTTTTTCGTCAGGAGGACCGGGCACTGGGATGGCTTCTCCTTCTTCCGCTGCTACTCACGTTGATCGCTGCAGGATTCGGCGCCTATCCCTGGAAGGGAAGCCGGATCACCCTGTTCCTCGCTCCGCCGATTCTCTTTTCCTGTGGTGAGGGCGCCAGGATTCTCCTCGGCCAGGCCCGGGAGAGTAAATGGCGTTGCGCTCTTGCGGCAACTTTGGTCGTGCTTCCTCTTCTTCTTTGCGCCGGCCAGGGAGCGTTCCGGATGGTTGCTCCCCGGACCCGCCACCATTTGCGGCCCGTTGCCAGCATCTTGAGAACCGAGGTTCAGACCTCCGATTCGATCCTTGTTCTCTGTCCGGATGAGTTTCGCTACTACTGGTCGCTTCGCGACTCATCTTTACCCGAGCCAGATGTAGTCCTGATTTATGGGGTGCGCGGAGGGGATCTTTCCCCCGACCTTCGGGCCCAGCTCCTCGGGGCCAATCGACTGTGGGTGGTGACGAGCGGTAAACCCCTGCACGAGTCCTCATCCCATCGCTCCCTCCTTGAAACCATCGAGGAATCCCACGAGAAGGTCAGAGGGATCATCGGGAAGACGGCCGGCGCTATCCTTTTTGTGAGGAATAACGCGGGTTAGCCAACTTTTGCCCCTTCTGGCGTAACTCAAGGTAGGGGACATCCGGAATTTTTGTGAAGTTTCTCAAGAACATGTACTACAATTGTCGTATTACACTTGTAGTAGTAGAGGCGCCAGGAGAGAAGCAGGATCATGAGTGAATCTCATCAACTGAGTGAACTGCAGCTCGATGTCATGCGAGTACTGTGGGATGCGGGAGAGGCAAAGGTCGCGGAAGTGCGGCAAGCCCTCGCCAAGGAGCGAGGGCTGGCTCTGACGACCGTGGCTACCCTCCTCTCTCGACTCGAGAAGCGCAAGCTCGTCGCTCACCGGCTCGAGGGAAGGCAGTTCGTCTATCAAGCCACCGTGAGCCAGGAAGACGTCCGGGTTTCCATGGTCTCCGATCTTGCCGAACGCCTCTTTCAAGGGGACTTGACCGCGATCGTCAGCCATCTTCTGACCGATAAAGAGATCACCAAGGGGGATCTTTCCCGGGTCAAGGCTCTGATCGAGGCCAAAGAGGAGGAACTAGGAGGAACTCATGGCGTGGAATAGTTTCTTTCTACCGGAGGATCAAACGACGTTGATTCTCTTTTCATGGATTCTCACCTACCTTCTCCATAGCACCCTTCTTCTGGGTACTGCCTACTGCATTACGACGTGGGGCCGTCTCCGGTCGAATCACACCATCGATACGATCTGGAAGGGAGCAATGATAGGCGGGTTGCTCACCGCTTCACTCCAGGTTGCGCTGGGGGTAACCCCGATGTCGGGTACTTTGCTGGTGGCGTCCATTCCTGGGACGCCGGCTCCGGAGGCAGGGAGAAGCGTCTCCCCGCAACCCATTCTCGAAGAACGTCCAGCACTTGCTTCGGATCACGTACCCGCAGTACTGAAGGTAGAGACTGGGGGGTTGCGCCACCAGAAACCCATCGTGGAAGAGAAAGCTGAACTGGCTGGCTCGTCCAAGAAAACGGAAAGAACGCGTCGTTTGACCGAGTTGCGAAACGACGTTCGAGGCCATATTCCTGTTCCCGTGGCACCCGCTCTTGACCCGAAAACGGTTCAACCGGACGGGAACGTTCCCGCGCTCTTGTCCTCCGAAATCCTTCCGGTCAACGAAGGTCATGGAATCAACTGGCCTCAGATCGGGCTGGTTGTCTGGATGTTGCTTGGAGTGGGATTCATTCTCCGAATTTTCCTCATGCGATTGCGATTGACCCGTGCGCTTCGGCCACGAGCGATGATCCGTCGAGGGGTGCTCCCCCGGATCCTGGCTCGTCTTTGTCAAGGCGCCGGCTTGAATCGAAGGATACGTCTTACTCGTTCTGGCCGGCTGTCCGGTCCAGTTGCGATTGGCTCATCGGAAATCTGTGTCCCGAATCGAGCCGTGAAGAAGCTCGGCCCCGAGCTCCAGGAGACGATGCTCGCCCACGAACTCGCCCATCTCGTTCGAAGAGATCCGACGTGGCTTGTGGGGGCTCGTTTGATGGAGGGAGTCTTTTTCTTTCAGCCCTTGAATCGCATCGCCCGCCGACGTCTTCAGGACGTTGCCGAGTTTCTATGCGACGACTGGGCTGTCCAACGAACTCAGCGAGGCTTGAGTCTCGCAAAATGTCTTGCAGAAGTGGCCGAGTGGAGAGAGCGTGCACCCTCTCCCGAGCTTGCCACCGGAATGGCCGAGAATCGTTCGTCTTTGGTCCGAAGAGTGGAGCGGCTTCTCGATGAGAGCCGCGATGTTTCCAAGGACACGCCGTCAAAATGGAGATTTAGCATCATGTCAATATTGTTACTCATCGTAGCTTTCCTAGCACCGGCGGTGTCGGCAATTGTCGACCCTCCGCCGGAAATGATCGAAACAACTGAAACCATTTCCGCAACAGAGTTGGCCGAGCCGCTCGCCTTAAAACTGGTCTCGACCCGGGGATCTGTCGGGGCCCCTCTCATGGGTTACCTGCCCATTTCAACGCCTCCTGCCCCAAAACTGGGGATCGAAGTCGGTGAGGTGAGCGATGCCCTTGCTGCACACCTCGGGGTCAAGGCTGACGAAGTCATGATGATTGCCAATGTGGTAAGGGGCTCTCTTGCCGAAGGGGCAGAGCTACATCGACACGACATCATTACCGCTATTAACGGTAAGACCCCAGCCTCCTCAAAACGACTGCGGGATGCCTTGGCCGAAGTGGGAGACGGCAACGAAATGCTCCTTCGCCTCGTTCGCAAGGGTTCGGTCATCGAAGTCGTGATCACTTCGGATCCAGGGAATGAGTCTCGGGTTGAGAGTGGTGGTGGCAACAGCGAAGTCGAGAATCGGCTCCGTGATTTGCGGAACAAGAAAAAGCAGGATGGGAAAGTAAGGAGCGACGCTCGCAAGAAGCAGAGCAATGACAGAAAAAGGGAGATGAAAGCCTCCAAGGAGCGTCGCGAATCAGAGGTCAAGCGCCAGAAGAAGAATCAGGCTGCAGCCGTGAAGCGAGAAAAGAAGCGGCACGAGTCGGCCTTGAAGCGAGAGAAAGCTCAAAAAGTCCGGGAACTCAAACGAGCTGAAATCCTCCGGGAGCGAGAGCTCAAGCAGAAAAAGGGTCGGGAGGATCGGGAGCAAAAGTCCCGGAAAGATCGAAGCGACAAGCAGCGCAAGAAGGAGCGGGAAGACAGAGAATCGAAGAAGAAGAGAGTTCGGGTGCGTTCTGACGATTCACCCCGGGACGATCGGGAACGATCACGCCGGGAAGCGCAGCGTGGACATCAGCTGGCAGAAGAGGCGCGAAGCTACGCCGTGAAAGCCAGGGAAGAGGCCTACCGTGCAGGTCAAGCCGCCAGTCAGCAGCTTGCGCAGCAACGAGATCGCCTCAGGTCCCAGGCGGAATCCGCCTACAATCAAGCCCAGCAGTCCTACACGCGGGCACAGAGCGAGATCCAGCGCAGATATGAGCTCGGACGACGCCTTGCTCATGAAGGTCAGAATGGTGCCAGGCAGCACGCGGAAGTCGCGACTAACCAATTGCGTCACCAGATGGAACAGAATCGGGCACGTGCTCGTGAGGCTGGAACCCGTGCCCATGCGATGCGAGATCAGGCGGGGCAACATCTTGAGCAGCAATTGAGGCATCTTCGCCAGCAACTTGCCCGATCCGTTCAACGAATTCGGGAGCTCGAGCAAGCGGCCCGATCGGCAGGTCAAGGTTCGACTGACGATGGGGATGATGACGACTGCGATGATGATGGCGATTGCGACGATGAGTCCGATGAAGAATGTGAACTCGCCGAAGAGCTCGAAGAAGAAATTGAAGAGCTCGCCGAGGAAATCGAAGAGCTAGAAGAAGAATTCATCGAGGAATTCGAAGAAAGCATGGAGCTCGTTGAGGAAGAGCTTTCCGCCGAGTCCGAAGAGATGGAGGAAATTGTCGAAGAGCTGATGGAATCCTTCGAGGAGTCCATGGAAGGCGAGATGATGGAGGTCCAAGAGGTCCTCGAACAGCTTGAAGAACAGCTCGAGGAAGAGATGGAAATCATCGAGGGGTCCATCGAGGAGACCGTCGAGCCTCTGGAAGACGAAATCGAAGAGATCCTCGAGTCCATCGAACCCGAACTGGAAGAGATCGAAGAGATCGTCGAGGAAAGCATTGAGCCCATCATCGAAGAAGTGGAAGAAGTCCTCGAAGCTTTGATGGAGGCGCAAGATGATGAAGACCGCTCAGGCTTCAGCGAAGAGGAGGCTTCCATCAGGCTCGAACAGCTTCAACGGGAACTCGAGAGCAGGCTGTCCAGGATCGACGCCGAAGTTCGAGATCGAGTCGAAGATGTGGAACCAATGCTTCATGAGATTCAATCCCGGATTGAGGAATCGATCCGCCCCATGCAGGAAGAGCTTTCCAGCCGGTTCGCAGATGTGCAGCCGATCATGGCGGAGCTAGAGAGCCGGCTTCATCAGATGACGGAGTCAGAAGAGTTCACCGAACAGCTACGTTCCATCGAGCCCGCTCTTCAGGAACTTGCACAGCGCTTTCACAGCGAAATTGAGCCCCGGCTTCATCAGTTTGAGGGACAGGTTCAATCCGAACTTCAGCCCCGATTGGCGGAGCTTGAAAGGCGTATCGAAGAAGTTGTGAACGAGAGAATGCACGATCTTCAGAAGCAAATCGAGGAACTCGAGGCGCAAAAGATGATCAAGAATGAGCGGAAAAAGAAATCTCGAAAAGAGTCCATCGACGTCTAGACCTGATCGAACGGATTCTTCTTGTTGCCATGTCGTGACCCCACCCGTCGGAGATCAGAAAAGATTGTCTCCGGCGGGTGTTTTTTGTGCTCTTGAGGAAGCAAGTTGACGAGGCACCCAGGTTACGCCATGCTTACCTGTCAAAGGAGGTGAGCTCGTGGCAACGACCAGTCAATCGATGTTCGGAACGCTGAAGCGTGTGGTTGTCAAACGTCCCGAGGACGCATTCAGGTCAAAAGAGCGGATCGAGGCCGAATGGAAATCCATCGGATTTACCGCTCAACCGGATCTAGCTCTGGCAAGCAGTGAACACGAGAGTTTCGTCGAGCTCCTGCGAAACTCCGGCGCCGAGATTCTCTATCTTCCGGCAGATGGTCGCACCGGGCTTGACTCCCTCTACACCTACGACCCGGTCCTGGTGACCGACTTCGGTCTCATTCTTCTCCAAACCGGCAAAGAGAACCGGAGGGGAGAGGCTCTCGCCTACCAGGACGCCTTCAAAGAATGGGGTCTTCCCATTCTCGGGTCGGTTGGAGGAGACGCGACGGCGGAAGGGGGGGACATGTTCTGGCTCGATCCAAAGACATTGGTGATCGGCCGCAGCTATCGAACGAATCAAGCGGGTGTCCGGGCGATATCCGAGATGCTCTTGCCCCATGGCGTCACGGTGGTGGAGGTTCATTTGCCTCATTGGCATGGCCGTGAGGATCTCCTTCATCTTCTTTCGGTCATCAGTCCATTGGACCAGAATCTGGCGGTTGTTTACGCTCCTCTTCTTCCCATTCCTTTGGTGGAGTTACTCTCCGATGCGGGGGTCGAGCTGGTTTCGATTCCCGGGGAGGAATTCGCAAGTCAAGGAAGCAACGTGTTGGCCCTTGGTCCCCGGTCGGTCGTGATGCTGGAAGGGAATCCAAAGACCCAGAAACTGCTTTCAGACGCGGGTTGCAAGGTGCAGGTGTTCAAGGGAAAAGAGATCTCGTTCAAAGGGCACGGTGGACCCACTTGCATGACTCGCCCGTTGCTCCGGGAATTCTAGCCGGTATACTTCACGTTCTTCTCGGCCTTTTGCACCTTTGTATTCGTTCCGGTTTTCCGCAGCGCTTCCGCTCGCTTCAACGACGCTTCGATCTCCGCTTCGACCTTCTCCGGATCCCATTCAGAAGCCGGAATCACCCAGCCCTTCAAGTGATCCCAGGCGATGTCCGCAAGAGCCTTGAGATGCACGTCTCGATCGTTCAAAGAAGGAATGTAGCGAAAGGTCTTTCCTCCGTTTTCCTCGAAGATCTCTCGATTCTCGACCGCAATCTCCTCCAGCGTCTCGAGACAGTCGGCGGAGAATCCCGGACACATGACGTCGAGGCGTTTGAGGCCCTCCTTGGCGAGACGCGCCACGGTCTTATCGGTGTAGGGCTCAAGCCACTCCTCCGGGCCTAGCTGGGACTGGAAACACAGCTGCCATTCGTCCGGCCGAAGCTTCAAAGCATCGGCAACCAGGCGACCCGTCTTGTGGCATTCGCAGTGGTAAGGATCGCCGGCAAGAAATGTGGACCGAGGAATGCCATGAAACGAAAAAAGAAGCTTCTCCGGCTTTCCTTCCCTGTCCCACAACTCCCGGGCGGTTGCGGCGAGAGCTTCGATGTAACGCGGGTCATCGTGGTAATGAGTGATGAAACGCAATTCCGGAACCCAGCGCCAGGTGCGAAGCTCCTGAGTCACCCCATCAAAAGCCGCCCCGACGGACGAAGAAGCATACTGGGGAAGAAGCGGGAAGATCAGGATCTTGCGGCAGCCCAGGCTCCGGAGGTTCGCGAGCCCTTCCTTGATGCCCGGGTTGCCATACCGCATGCCGACCTCGACGTGAAGAGGGGGGCCGACTCGATCCTTGAGAGTCGCCTGGAGTCCGGACGCTTGCTTTCTGGTGATGACCGTAAGAGGCGCCCCTTCATTGGTCCAGATGGCGGCAAACTTGCGGGCGATCTTGGGAGGACGCTTTCTCAGAATCACCCCCTCCAGGAATGGTTTCCAGATGAGCCGGGAGACCTCGATGACCCGGGGATCGCCAAGAAACTCGCGAAGATACCGCTTGAGAGCCGGGCCAGTCGGAGCATCAGGCGAACCGAGATTGGAGACGAGGATTCCGACGGCCGGGACCTCCCCGTGTTTGTAGTACGGCTCGCCCTGAAAGCGCTTCATGAGTCCTGTGTACTCCTCTTGTTGGTCTGTGGGTCCTGTTTCTCGTTCATCCGTTGGTTTTAACCGGAAAGGAATTGGGAGTCGCAGTAAAATCTCCTCGAGCGGTCAGTTCCCGTGGAATCGGGTGCTAGTCTAGATTCTTTCCGTTCCGGCAGAGTCATGAAGAAAGGCGATGGGTTGCTGGTTCCTTCCGATATCGAAGAGGCGACGACCGAGAGCGTGACCTGGCTCACCTGGTTGGCGGCCGTTGGACTCATCCTGGGAAATCTCTGTGGTGTGGTCCTGGTTGCGCTGCAACTCCCGGGTACCTGGTTGATTCTTTTCCTGACCTCGATTTTTGCCTGGTGGCGCTGGGAAGACGGAATCATCGGGATGTGGACCCTGGTGATCCTGGCCGCTCTTTCCGTGCTGGCTGAAGTCATCGAATTTGTTTCGGGGTCCATCGGTTCCAAGAAAGCGGGCGGCACCCGTCGTGGATCCTGGGGGGCTCTCATCGGGAGCATTCCCGGGGCAATTCTAGGATCATTCCTGATCCCGATCCCCATCGTGGGAACGATCGTTGGCGCGTGCATTGGAGCTGCGACAGGATCGGTCCTCGGGGATCGCAGTGCCGGCAGGGACTGGAACCAATCGTTGAAGGCCGGTGGAGGAGCTGCCGCGGGAACCCTGGTCGGGACCTTGCTCAAGGTCGGTGTGGCCATCGGAATGTGGGGGACGTCCCTGGTAGCTCTGTTGATTTGATCGGTCGGGGAGTCGAACAGGCTTCCCGATGCCAGGAGGTAAGTCCGATTTCCGGAAAGCTCGAGGCGCTGTTTCGATTCCCGTTCAAGTCCATGGCGGGAGAGAGTCTTTCCGGCGTGCAGGTCACCTTGAGAGGTCTCCTGGGAGATCGGCTCTATGCGTTTCTTGATGATGAGACAGGCAATGTCGCCAGCGCGAAGCACCCGGCGAAATGGGGTGTGCTGCTTGATTGCCAGTCGAGCTTCATCGCCGAACCGGGTCCATCAGGAGATATTCCGCCGCTTCGCATTCACATCCCCGGAAGTGATCCTGTCAGAAGCGATGACCCATCCATTCACTCGGCTCTCTCAACCTATCTGAACAGGCGGGGCAAGGTCTCGGTTCACCCACCCGCGGGTCAACCTCTCCTGGAGATGGATTGGCCGGACGTTGATGGACTCTTCCGCACCAAGAATACGGTGACGGTCGAGGGGATTCCTCCAGGTTCTTTCTTTGATGTGACCCCGGTGCACGTCTTGACGAGCGCTTCCCTTCGGGCGCTTGCTCTTGCGTACCCGGAAGCGAACCTGGATCTTGCCCGCTTTCGCCCCAATTTTTTCATTGATTGGCCGGGAACCGGATTTGCCGAAAAACAATGGGTCGGAAAGGAGATCGGGGTGGGGGAGGAGGTGATCCTCGGGATCGAGATGGAGTCCCCGCGATGCGCGATGGTCACGACACCCCAGCAAGAACTCACCCAAGATGTGGGGATTCTTCGAGCTCTTGCCAGGGAAAACGGGAGCCATCTCGGCGTCTATGCCCGAGTGATCCGTCCTGGAACCGTCCGGCTAGACGATCCGGTAAGGGTCCTCTGATTCAGAATCAAGTTTCAACGGCAAACGGAGGGCGGACCTCGATCTGAGATGCATGGTGATGGAAGAGTCGCCACTTCCCCGATGGGTCCAGACAAAATGCGTTGGTGCTCAGCACCCGGGCACGCTGGGCGGGTCCTTCGCTGGCGGTGAGGAGGTTTTCGTAGCAAACGACCTGAGCCCAAGATCCTCGCATCAAGAGGCTGAGGGGCTGGATGTCGAATTCCATGTACCGGGTGGAGCCGAAGATGATCTCCCAGCTCTTTTGGATCGCCGGCCAACCCTTCACCAGATCCCAACCCGGATGGACACAAAGGGACTCATTCGTCTGCAGCCACACCTCGCTCATCCGCCCCATGTCAAGAGATTCGAAGGATCGATAGAATTCGCTATTCAGGTCTTCAAGGATCCGTTCGTTCGTAGCGTCGAGGGACACAAACATGATTCTCCTCATCCAGACTGGTGTCGTTGAGTCGGGCTAAATCGCGATTTCGATCTTGGTACCGGAAACCCGCACGGGAAATGTTTTCACGGGTGAGCGGGCAGGAGGACTGAGGTTTCTTCCCGTGCGTAACTCAAATCGGGCCCAATGAAGGGGGCAGCTCACGGTGGAATCGTCCACGACACCGTTCGAGAGAGAGGCTCCGGCATGAGAGCAGCGATCCTCAAGAGCGTAGAACTGGTCCCGAACATGAAAGATGGCAATGGCGATTCCAGCGACCGTCACCGGAAGAGGTTTGTTGGGAGCCAGGTCCGCCACATCGGCGACTGCTTGATAGCGAATCTCGCGAAGAGGCTGTACAGGGGGCGCTCCACTTTCCGCTCCGATCTTCATCGATCTTCGAGAAAGAAAGCGGTGGAGAGATTCACCCCCGATTCTCTTCGTGTCCGGGTCCTCGTCTTGTTCTGCGGTTTGCAACGCGGTGAGGATGTTGTCGCTGGAAAGCTCTCCATCGGCAAGAACAGCAAGGGCGCGCAGTTTGACCTGGTTGTCCGGATCGGACAAACATCGAATCATGGGGGCCGTAGCGTCGGGGGAGGACGGATTAACCCTTGCCACGGTTCGGATGGCCTCATGACGAACGAGTGATTCTGAATCCTGAAGAAGGTGAAGGATGGGAGGCATGGCGAAAGAAGCGTCTTCTCCGATCTCCCCCAGACCGGCAACGCTGGTGCACCTGATCCGGGGATCCGGGTGACCGAGCGCGGCAATGAGCTGGGGGATTCCCGCCGGGCCGATCCGACCGAGTGCTTCGGCTGCCGCAACCCCGAGAATCTCCTCCGTCATGCATTGACCGAGACGCTCTGCTGCGGGGGCTGCTTCCGGACCGATGGATCCAAGGGCGGCCGCTGATTCGGTCCGAACTCCCGGGTCCGAGTCCGCCAGGGAGACGATCAGGTGCTGGACGGCGGCGGAGGCCTCCGACCCGATCTCGGAGAGGGTCATGGCAGCGGCAACCCGGACATCCGCAACCGGGTCGGTAAGAGCTGTAGCCAGGTACGGAACGGCCAGCCACCGGAATTCACCG